>NZ_JALHPM010000231.1:0-8688 GCF_022842525.1 Luteitalea sp. | reverse complement strand
GGGCTGGTTCGACGAACCAGCGCCACACGAGGACGAACGCCAGCAGATAGAAGAGGGACGACACGAAGAAGGTGGCGCGGATGCCGATGGCCACCGCCAGCACCCCGCCGATGGCCGGGCCGAGCGCCGGGCCGAGGCGCTGCGCGGTCTGGACGGTCCCGATGGCGCTCGCCATGCGGTCGCGCGGCGCGGCCTGCGCCGCCATCGCCACGGCCAGCGCGCCGTAGCCCGCGAAGAACCCCTGGAGCACACGCAGGGCGAAGATGTGCCAGGGGCGTGTCACCAGGCCCATCATCACCATCGTGATGATGAAGCAGGCCAGGGACCGCAAGACCAGGAACTTGTTGCCGTACCGGTCGGCCACGCGTCCCCAGAGCGGCGCCAACAACGCCGTCATCCCGGGCGTCACCCCGAGACTGAGCCCCGACCACAAGGCGATGTCGGCCGGATCGCGCATGCCGAGCTGCACGAAGTACAGCGGCAGGAACGGCATCACCAGCGTGAAGCCGGCAAAGCCGATGAAGCAGGCGCCGGCGATGGCGAGCAGGTTGCGATTCACAGGACCAGGCCCGGTGCCGGCCATCGGCACCGGGTCCCGAGGCTCAGGCGCCGGCCGTCTGGCCCTGGTATGGCGGGAGTTCGCAGCGCGTCGGCTTGTCCGTACGGTAGCCGAGCAGGTAGTCGGCCTGCATCAGCGCATGGATTTCGCGAGTGCCCTCGTAGATGACCGCGCCCTTGCAGTTGCGGTAGTAGCGGCCGACCGGGTACTCGTCAGAGTAGCCATTGGCGCCGTGGATCTGCACCGCATCGCCCGCGGCACGCTCCGAGGCGACCGTCGCCATCCACTTGGCAAGACCGCTCTCGCGTGTGTTGCGGCGACCGATGTTCTTCATCCAGCCGGCCTTGAGCCACAGCAACCGCGAGGTCTGGTAGTCGGCCTCCATGCGCGCCAGCATCTCCTTGACGAGCTGATGCTGGCCGATCTCGACGCCGAAGGTCTGACGCTGCTGCGCGTACCGGACGCTCGCATCGCGACACGCGCGGATGAGACCGGTCGCCCCGGCCGCCACCGTGTAGCGGCCCTGGTCGAGGGCGAACATCGCGATCTTGAAGCCCTCGCCTTCGCGGCCGAGCAGATTCTCGGCCGGCACCTCGACCTCGTCCATCTTGAAGAAGCCGGTATTGCCCGCGAGGATGCCCCACTTGTGCGTCAGCGTCCCGCTCGAGAACCCCGCGAACGCGCGTTCGACGATGAAGGCACTCAGGCCGCTCGGGTCCTTGGCGCGCTTCTTCTCGAGATCGCTCCAGGCGATCACCAGGAAGTGATCGGCCACGTCGGCCAGCGAGATCCACATCTTCTCGCCCGAGAGGACGTAGCGATCGCCCTTCCTGATGGCCACCGTCTGGATGCCGCGGGCATCGCTGCCGGCCGCCGGTTCGGTCAGCCCGAAGGTGGCGATCTTCTGTCCCTGGGCCTGCGGTACGAGGTAGCGACGCTTCTGCTCCTCGGTGCCCCACGCCAGCAGCGACAGGCTGTTCAGGCCGACGTGCACCGACAGGATGACCCGCAGCGACGTGTCGACGTACTCGAGTTCCTCGCTGGCCAGGCCGAGGCTGAGGTAGTCCATCCCGGCGCCGCCGTACTCGGCGGGCACGCAGATGCCGAGCAGGCCGAGGTCGGCCATCTGCGGCAGGATGCGCGGGTCGAACCGGTGTGCGCGATCGAGTTCGGCGATGTGCGGCGCGACCTCGCGGGCCGCCCATTCGCGGACCGTCTGCTCGAGCAGACGATGCTCTTCGGTGAGATCAAGATCGATCATGTGTGCCTGACCCGGAATGAAGCGCCGTCCTGCGGCGAGACGCCGGCGGGCGCGGGCGTCGGGCCCGCCAGCCCGGCTCTGGCGATGCTACAACAAACGGCCGCGCCGACGGCCCGGGCGATCACGCCTTCGGCGCGACGACGGCCTTCTTGCGCAGCAGGACCTCACGGGTCTTGCTGAGGAGCAGGAAACTCTCCGACACGCCGAGGCCGACGAAGAGCCGCTCCATGTCCCGGTTCTGGTAGACCGTGCGCTTGCCGTGGGCCGCGGGAGACGTGCGGTACTGCAGATGGTCGGTGTCGGTGATGACGTAGCGGGTGTAGACCGGCGCCGGGGTGGCCACCGTCGAGAAGAAGCAGAGCACCACCCCGCCCGGCTTGACCCACTCGACGATTTGCCGGGTCAACACGGTCGCCGCGGGCTTGTCGAGATAGTCCAGCACATCCCAGCACAGGACGGCGTCGAGGCTCTCGGGCTCGTAGTGGAAGCGCTGCCCCAGGAACTCGGGCATCGTGTCGAGCCGATGCTCGCGCGTCAGGCGATCGATGTCGGCGTAGAGATCCTCGACGCGCAGGCGGCACCCGAGCTGTTCGCCGAGGAACGACACGTTGCTGCCGACGACCGGTCCGAGGTCCAGCACGACGGGCGCCTCACGATGCGCGAGGGCGGCAAGGAACTTGGCCAGCACCTTGGTGCTGACGGGTGGCCCGGCATCACGCCCCGGCTCGCCGGTGCCCTCGGCACGACGCGCCCAGCCGAAGAGCCGCGAAGAGAGGGAACGATCGGGGGAATCGGCCACGGGAAGACAGGGGGCAGGCTGGTCGCGGTCCGGCGGAGCGCCTCGCGCTCCGCCGGCCTGCGCAGTCTCAGGCCTTCACGGGAGTGGCCGCCGCCGGCTTGGGGTCGGCCTTCGGGGCACCGCCGCTGCGGTTCATGTCGATGGCGCCACGGAAATGGGCCCCCTCGGCAATGGCCACCTTCGGCGAGGTGATGTCGCCGTCGACCGAGCCGTTGTCGCGGATGTCCACCTTCTCCGACGCGGTGATGTTGCCGCTCACCTCGCCGAGCACCACCACGGTCTTGGCAAACACCTGCGCCTTGATCTTGGCATTGGTGCCGATCGTGAGGACGTTGTTGTTGAGCTCGATCTTGCCTTCGACCTGCCCCTCGATCGTCAGGTCCTCGCTGCCGCTCAACTCGCCCTTGATGATGACCGACTTGCCGATGTTGCCCATGCTCATGGGTGCTCGTTCTCCAGCGCCCGGCGTCGGCCGAGCGGGTACTGCCGAGGGGACATCCACCGCCGCCGGAGGCGGAGCGGCAGGGGCCGACGGCGTCGTGGGCGGCGCGGGTGCAGGCTGCCGCGGCGCGTCATCGCGTTTCCACATGTTGGCTTTCTCCCGACTGGGTCCGCAGGGTGGCGACGACCCACGTCGGGCGGAGTATACGCAAGGGGACAGATCGTGTCTAGGCCGAGCAATTGCTGTGGTTTACGGGCGGTGCCGGATGGTACGCTACCGCGGTGGGGTCCGTCCGCACGCGCATCTATCTGGACCACAACGCCACCACGCCCGTCGACCCGGCCGTGATCGACGCCGTGGCCGACGCGATGCGCGCCGAGTTCGGCAATGCCTCCAGCGTGCACCACTTCGGCCAGCGCGCCAAGGCCCGACTGGACGACGCCCGTCAGGACCTGGCCACGCTCATCGGCGCGGCCCCAACCGAAGTGGTCTTCACCAGCGGTGGGACGGAGGCCGACAACCTCGCCATTCGCGGCGCGGCCGAGGCCCTCGAACCCCTGGGCGGCCGACACCTCGTCACCAGCAGCCTCGAGCACGAAGCCGTCCTGACCACGATGCGGGCCCTCGAACGTCGGGGCTGGCGCGTGACCCGCGTGGCGCCGGACGCGCAGGGGGTCGTGCACCCCGAGGCCATTGCCGAGGCGCTGACCGACGACACGGCCCTGCTCAGCCTCATGCACGGCAACAACGAGATCGGCACGCTGCAGCCCGTCGCCGCCTGCGCGGCCCTGGCCCGCGCCCGCGGCATCCTGGTCCACACCGACGCCGTGCAGACCGTCGGCAAGGTCCCGGTCGACGTCCACGCGCTCGATGTCGACCTGCTGAGCCTGTCGGGGCACAAAATCTATGGGCCCAAGGGCGTCGGCGCGCTGTGGATCCGTCGGGGTACGCGTCTGCAGTCGGCCATGACCGGAGGCAAGCAGGAGCGGAGCCGACGCGCGGGCACCGAGAACGTCCCGGCGATCGTCGGCCTCGGCGTCGCGGCGCGCCTCGCGGGCGCCCGACTGGAAACCGACGCCGCGCGCCAGGCGGTGCTGCGCGACAGTCTCGAGCAGGCCATCCTCGCCCGCGTCCCGGGTACCCATGTGAACGGCGCGGGCCAGCCACGCGTGCCCAACACCACCAACATCGGGTTCGAGGGCATCGAGGCCGAGTCCCTGCTGATCGCCCTCGATCTCGACGGCTTCGCGGTGTCCACCGGATCGGCGTGCTCGTCGGGCACGCTCGAGCCGTCGCACGTCCTCAAGGCGATGGGCCTGCCCCTCCACGAAACGCAGAACGCCTTGCGCATCAGCCTCGGTCGCCACACGACCCCCGACGACATCGCGGCACTCGCGGACGCGCTGCCGCCGATCGTGGCGCGCCTGCGGTCGCTCACCGACCGACGGCCGGCCTGACGCCATGCGCATCGCGGTGGCCATGTCGGGGGGCGTCGATTCGTCGGTGGCCGCGGCCCTGCTCGTCGATCAGGGGCACGACGTCATCGGGCTGTCGATGCAGTTGTACGACCAGCAGGACGGCCAGGCGACGTTTGGCACCTGCTGCACCATCGACGACCTGCACGATGCCCGACGCGTCGCCGGGCGACTGGGTATCCCCCACTACATCGTCAACTTCGAGTCGCATTTCCACGCCCAGGTGGTGCAGCCCTTCGTCGACGAGTACGTCGCCGGCCGCACGCCGATTCCGTGTTCGCGCTGCAACAGCGAGGTGAAGTTCGTCACGCTGCTCGATCGCGTGGCGGCACTCGAGGCCGACCGGCTCGCGACGGGCCACTATGTGCGCGCGCGCCAGGACGCCCACGGCCAGTGGCATCTGCTTCGGGGGGCCGACCACGGCAAGGACCAGTCCTACTTCCTCTTCTCGCTGACGCAGGCGCAGCTGGCGCGAGCCATCTTCCCGGTCGGCGAGATGGACAAGCCGTCAGTGCGTGCCTACGCGTCCACGCGGCAGTTGCCGGTGGCCCTCAAGCCGGACTCCCAGGAAATCTGCTTCGTGCCGGACGGCGATCAGGCGGCGTTCGTGGCGCGGTCGGCCGGGGCCCGGACGCCGACGCCGGGGCGGATCGTCGATGTCGAGGGGCGAGCCCTGGGCGGGCACGAGGGGGTGCACCACTTCACGGTGGGCCAGCGCAAGGGCCTGCGGCTGTCGGTCGGGGTGCCGCTCTACGTCGTGGCCATCGATGCGGCCGCCAGCGAGGTGGTGGTGGGGCCGCGCAGCGCGCTCGAGGAGCGGCAGTGCACGGTGCGCGAGGTGACCTGGGTCTCGGGCCGGGCACCGGAGGCGCCCATCCGCGCCGCCGTGCAGATTCGCCATCGCCATCCCGCGGCGGCGGCGTCCGTGCTGTCGCTCGGCCCCGACGCTGCGTCGGTCGAGTTCGACGTCCCCCAGTACGCCGTCACGCCGGGCCAGGCCGCCGTGTTCTATGACGGCGACGAGGTCCTCGGCGGCGGCTGGATCGCGCGTTCGTCCATCGCGTAGCGGCCGGACACCCGTCCAGCCGTGTCCCTCGCCGTCGGACGACGTCCGACGGCTACGCCTGGAGCGTGGCCACGACAACCGAGGCCGGCGGCTCGCTGTGATGGAATTCCGCGTCGCCGAGTTCCAGCCACCGTTCGGCGTCCATGGCCGCCATGCACCCCGTGCCAGCCGACGTGATGGCCTGCCGGTAGACCTGATCCTGCACGTCGCCCGCGGCGAACACCCCGGGGATGTTGGTCCGGGTGCCGGTCGTGACGAGATAGCCGCCCTCGTCCATGTCGAGGACGCCCTTGAACAGGCCGGTGTTCGGCGTGTGCCCGATGGCGACGAAGACGCCGTCCACCGCCAGCACGTCGATCTCGCCGGTCTGCAGGTTGCGCAGGCGAGCGCTGTTCACGTCGCCGCGCTCGTCGGCGAGAATCTCGTCGACCGCCGTGTTCCAGCGGAACGAGATCTTCGGGTTGGCCAGCGCCTTGTCCTGCATGATCTTCGACGCCCGCAGCGTGTCGCGCCGGTGGATCACGGTGACGTGCGAGGCCAGCTTCGACAGGTAGATCGCTTCCTCGAGGGCGGTGTCGCCGCCGCCGACGATGGCGACGGGGCGATTGCGGAAGAAGAAGCCGTCGCAGGTCGCGCAGGTGCTGACGCCTCGGCCCATCAACTGCATCTCCGACGGCAGCCCCAGCAGCTTGGCGGACGCCCCGGTGGCCACCACCACGGTCCTGGCCCGGATGACGCGGCCCCCGTCGAGGGTCAGCGTGAACGGGCGGGACGAGAAGTCCACCCGCTCCACCAACCCCGACAGGAACTCCGTGCCGAAGTGCTCGGCCTGCGCCCGCATGTCGGTCATGAGCTGCGGGCCCATGACGCCGTCGCGGTGCCCCGGCCAGTTCTCGACCATCGTGGTGATGGTCAACTGCCCGCCGGGCTGCAGCCCCTCGATGACGAGCGGCTGCAGGTTGGCGCGCGCCGTGTACAGCGCCGCCGTGAGGCCGGCCGGACCGGACCCGATGATCACCACATTGCGCAAGTCGTCACTCATCACGCGCCTCGTTACCTCGACCGAATCGTGGCTCACGCGCTGGTGAGCCAGTCCTTACATGTGGCGTTCGAGCAGCTTCTTCAGCGCGTCCTTGGACTGGACGCCGATGGTCTGGTCGACGAGCTGCCCGCCCTTGAAGACCAGCAGGGCGGGAATCGAGCGGATGCCATAGGTGCCCGGCACGTTGGGGTTCTCGTCCACGTCGAGCTTGGCGATGACGGCCTTGCCCTCGAGCTCGTCGGCAAGCGCCTCGATGGTGGGCGCCAGCATGCGGCACGGGCCGCACCACTCGGCCCAGAAATCGACCAGCACGGGGTGGGGCGTCGCACCGATCACTTGCGTGAAGTTGCCGTCGGTGAGGGTGTGCACTTTCTCGGAAGCCATCTCGTCGTCCTCTCGCTCGTCCGGACCCTAGGCGCTCGCCTGTCGATCGGCCACGTGCGTCCGCGCCCGATCATAGGCGTCCAGGTACGCACGCGCCGAAGCGCTCCAGGAGAAATCCAGGGCCATGCCCGCGCGCTGCAGCTGCCGCCAGCGTTCGGGCTCATTGTGATAGACGTGCAACGCCCAGCGCAGCGTCCCCAGCAGGGCTTCGCCGCTCGCGTCATAGAACTTGAACCCGTTGCCGGCGCCACTCGCCGGGTCGTAGTTCTGCACCGTGTCGTCCAGACCACCCGTCGCACGCACTACAGGCAGTGTGCCATACCTCAGGCTGTACATCTGGTTGAGGCCGCATGGCTCGAAGCGTGACGGCATCATGAACAGGTCGGCGCCAGCCTCGATGACGTGCGACAGCGGCTCGTCGAACCCGACACGCACGCCCACCCGGTCGGGATAGCGCCGGGCCAGCGACCGCCACATCTCTTCGTACCAGGGCTCGCCGGTGCCGAGCACGACGAAGGCGGCGCCGAGATGCGGCAGCTGTTCGGCCACCGCGGCAATCAGGTCGAGCCCCTTCTGGTCCACCATGCGCGAAATCATGGCGATCACGGGGCGTCTGGCCAGCTCGTCCGCGCCGGGCAACCCATAGGTCTCGAGCAGCACGCGCTTGGCGTCCATCTTGCCCGACATGTCGTCGAGGCGGTATGGCCGCGGGAGATGGCGATCGGTGGCCGGATTCCAGACATCGGCGTCGATGCCGTTCAGGATGCCCACCAGATGGGCCGACCGATGCCGCAGGATGCCTTCGAAGCCGAAGGAGAACTCCGGGGTCATCAGTTCCACGGCGTAGCGCGGGCTGACGGTCGTGACCAGGTCCGCGAACATGATGCCGCCCTTGAGCAGGCTGGCGTGGAGCCAGAACTCCAGCCCCTCGGACGTGAACAAGTCCCAGCCGAGCCCCAGCTGTGGCAGCCAGTCGGACGAGCACTGGCCCTGATAGGCGATGTTGTGGATGGTGAAGATCGTCGCTGCACCGCCGAGCACCGGGTCGGTGGCGTACCGGGTCTTCACGTACACCGGGGCGAGTCCCCCCTGCCAGTCGTGCGCGTGCACGACATCGACGGGCACGCCTTCGAGCCGGGCGAACTCGAGGGCCGCCAGACACAGGAACCCGAATCGTCGCGGGTTGTCTTCGTAGTCGTGACTGCCGAGCCCGTACAGCGCATCGCGGTCGAAGAACGCCGGGTGATCGATCAGCGCCACCCGAACGCCCGGGCTCGTCTCCTGCACGAAGACGTCGGCCTGGTAGGCATGACCGCCCATCGACACCGGGTAACTGGTGGTCGGCGTGCTCGCGACGGGAATGCCCCGATAGCGCGGAATGACCACGGTGACCTCGTGGCCGAGGGCACCAAGCGCCTTGGGCAGCGCCGCCACCACGTCGGCCAACCCGCCCGTCTTGGCAAACGGCACGGCCTCACTCGCCACCATGAGGATCCGCAGCGGACGTCCGTGCGGACCGTAGACCGACGACACGTCGACCACCGCACCGGACGCCGGCGCCTCGGGCACGGCTGTCGGCGCCGCGTCTGACGCGACTGGCGCGGCGGCCACCGCCTGCACGGCCTCGGCCAGGGTGCGCGCCTTGCGCACCCGAGGTGCG
>NZ_JALHPM010000230.1:0-8730 GCF_022842525.1 Luteitalea sp. | reverse complement strand
GCGCGGCCGGGGTGGCCGCCGATGTCGCCGCGGGCGTGGTCGCCGCGGGGGCGGTCGCGCCAGGCACGGCAAGCGCGAACGTGTTGATGCCCGGTGCCAGCCACGGCGCCGTGTCCTCGTCGCCCAGCAGGTCCGGCACGATGGCCCCCCGCAGACGCTCGGTCGGGATGCCCTGGTACTCGGCCTGCGTGGCGTAGGTGGTGTCGGCCACCTGCGGCAGAATCTGGTCGAGTTCGAGCCGGCCGTCGGAGACCTCGAGCGAGCCCTCGACCACCGGCGCCAGCAGGGTGCCGGAGATGGTCAGGTCCGTGTGGAGATCGAGCAGGCCGAACTCGTTGTCCAGGACGCGGAAGTCGCGTCCCTTCATCTTGAGGTTGACCGTCCTCGCCTGCTCCCGGCTCAGGCCCAGCTCGCCTTCGACGGTGAGCAGGTCGCCGTTGTCGGTCTCGACGCCCATCTCCGAGATGGCGACGCGCTCGTCCTCGAACATCACCACCGCATCGAGGTTCTTGTAGGTCACGCCGGTCAGCGGCACCACGAACGTGCCGTTGATCAGGAACAACGCGCCCTCGACATGCGGGTCACGCCCCGACCCGGTCACGCGCACGTCCACCTGGGCCTGGCCCCCGAGCCCGGTCACGTACTCGGTCAGTCCCTCGCCCAGCGCGAGATCGATCGGCGTCGAGACGATGGCGACGTCGATGCGATCGGCAGCGGTGGCGGCGACATGCTCGTCGGAGCGCCCGTCGAGCACCGACCGCGGCACCACGCCCTTGGCCGTCATGCGCGCGAAGCCGTCCTTGACCAGTTCGAGGTCCACCAGCGCCAGCGTGCCGTCGAAGGTGACGCGCCCACCGAGCCGCTGCACGTCGATGTTGCGGACGCGCCCCTGCGTGACCTCGACCTGGCCATCGGCCAGGGGGCGCTCGCGCGTGCCCCCGAGCGTGGCCGTGGCCGTGAGCACGCCATCGACCTCGACCTCCTGCGCGGCCAGCGTGAGCACGTCGCCGATGTCCACGCCGACCGCCGCGACGCGCAGCGACGACTCGGCGTCATCGGCGATGCCGACCGTGCCCTCGACGTCGAGGGACTGGCTGCCGCTGACCAGCCGCACGGGGCTGATGGTGGCCTGCCGCGGCGTGATGGCCATCCGCGCCGTCGTGCCCTCGGCCAGCTGCCACTGCACGCCGTCACGCGCGACCTGGACGTGCTCGAGCGTCACGCGCTGGCGCGCCTCTTCGAGCGTCAGGCTGCCACGTGCCTCGATGGCGCGCACGGCGTCGGACCCGGTGACGTCGAAGCGCACGAGGTCCTTCGTGTAGCCGACCGTGCCATTGACGACCGGCAGCACCTGCCCGGCCACCTGCACCTGCTGCCCATCGATGGAACTCTGCACGTCGACGCGGTCGACGTCGAAGTCCGGCACCCGCACGGCATACTGCGCCGTCACCTTCCCGGCCGCGACGTCGTCGCCGTAGGCCAGCTGATCGCCGGCCACCGTGCCGGTGACGAGGAAGTCCGCGCGTGTGCCGTTGATGCGGCCCTCGGTGGTCGCGGCGCCCGTCAGAGGCAGGTCGGCGACTTTCGCCGGCTCGACCAGCGACTCGGCCACGAGGCGGTAGCGGAGATCAGAGGCATCCTCCACGCCGAGACCGAACACGCCGCTGCCGGTGAGCGTGAAACCGTCACCCGTCCCTTCGAGGGTGCGGATGGTGGCCGCGCCGTCGGCGATGGCGACCTCGGCCTCGATGCGGGCAAAGGGCACATCGAAGAGGATCGGTTGATCGAGCGTGAACGTGCCGTCCACCCGCAGGGTGTCGACCGACACGTTACCGATGTCCGGCAGAGACACCCGCGTGTCGACCTGCCCGTGCAGGACGCCGGTGGCCGACGGCGTGCCCGTCAGAGTCTCGAGCTCGAAGCCGTCGACGCGTCCCTTCGCGGTGACGTCGAGCCGATCGCCGTCGAGCGTGGCGGTGACGGCCATCTCGGGCAGCCGGCCGCCGAAGGTGGTCGAGTCCGTGAGCTGGGCGGTGGCCTCGAGGCGCAGGCCGTCGCGGCCGCGCTGCGTCCCCGAGACATCGAAGTCGCCGTTGATGAGCCCGGCAAAGCGTGGCTCCGTCACGGCGGGCACGTCCAGCGCAGCGCCGAGGCGCTGCAGATCGAGCCCAGCGACCGTGCCGGCCGCGCCGAACGTGAAGCCCGCGGGCGTCCGCGCGAAGCGGCCGGTCGTCCCCTCGGACAGCGTTGCGCCCTCGACCTCGGATCCTGCCAGCGTGGCCTCCGCCACGAGCGCCGACAGCGGCCCCTTCAGCGCGTACGAGGCCGACAGATTCGTCTCGAGCGCCGGCACCTGGAGGGACGCCGGCACACGCCGCAGGTCGACGGCTGCGACGCGGCCCGTCAGCGCCAGCGACAGCTCGCGCGGCCCGCGCCCGGCCAGCGCCAGGGTGCCCTTCGTGGTGGCGGTGCCTCCGTAGGCGTTCGCTGACGCATCGAGGCCGATGGTGCGGCCGTCGATCCTGCCGGTCGCCTTGACGTTGGTCCCGGCGTAGCCGTAGGCCTCGGCCCTGGGCCCGGCAAACGCGAAGGTGCCATCGACCGGAAAGCCCTCGGACGCCGAGGGGAAGCGCAGATCGAACGTGGCATCGCCGGTGATGCGGCTGGCCGCGGCCGGGTCCTTGAGGACCGGGGCCAGATCGATGTCGGCGACGGTCAGCCGCCCCTTCAGGCCACGTGTCGGCCCGGTGGTGTCGAGCGTGAGGGGTCCCCTGGCGCGCCCCGCTGCCGATTGCGTGACGTCGACATCGAGCGCCAGCGCGTCGAGCGTGCCCGTCACGCCGACGGTGAGCCGCGGGCGGAGGTCGAACGACGCGGCCGGGATGAAGCGGCCGATCTCTGGCAGCGACACCGGTTGCCCCGACACGCCGAGGTCGAAGGCCCAGGGCGCTGCGGCATCACGACGGCTGAGCGTGCCGTCCACGGTGAGCGCCGACTCGCCGGTCCGCGCGACGACACTCTGGAACCGCCAGCCGGTCGGGACGCTGACGATGCGGCCCGCCAGCGATCGCAGGTCGAGATCCGGCTGTCCGGCCCGGAACGTCAGGCGGCGGACGTCGATGCCGAGTTCGCTCGGGCTGCTCGCGACGCCGCCCTCGAACGTGAGTCCATCGATGCGACGGGGGATCGCCTGGGTCTGCGGCACGCCAATCTCGCGCACCGTCACCTGCGCGTTGGTCACCCGGATGTCGGGCAGCGTGAAGGTGGCGCGCGGCGCGTCGGGATCGGCGGGCGGGCGCGGCTTGAGCAGGCGCGCGACGTTCCACCCGGCCGGGGTCCGCACGGCATCGATGACCGGCTGGTCGATGGTGATCTGCCGCACCGTGCGCCCCGCCGACACCACATCGCCGAAGTCGTACGAGAGTTGGACCCGTCCGACGCGAACCACCGGCGTCCCGTTCTGGACGACCGCGACGTCGCGCAGCGTGACACCGGAGTACAGGTCTCCGTCCAGACCGCCGATGACCAAGGTGCCGTCGATCGCCTGTTCGGCCTGCCGGACCGCGAGGCGGCGCAGTCGTTCGCGGAACCAGGCCGTCTGCGACAGCACCGCCGCGGCCACCAGCAGGCCCGCGAGCAACACCACCAGCACGGCAAGGGCGCGCAGCGCCCGTCGTCCCCGCGCCATGGTCAGAACGCCTGCCCGATGCTGAAGTGGATGCGCCAGCGGCGCGGCTCGGGCTCGCCGCTGACGAGCAGCCCGTCCACGCGCGTGATCTGGTAGCCGAAGTCGACGCGCACCGGGCCGATCGGCGTCACGTAGCGCAGGCCAGGCCCGACGGCGACCCGCAGATCATCGAGGTTGAAGTCGAAGCTGTCGTACCAGACGTTGCCGGCATCGACGAACCCGACGATGGCGAACTGGCCGAACGTCGGGACGCGAATCTCGCCCGAGGACTCGAACATCGAGTGGCCACCGATGGGGTTGCCGGCCACGGTCAGGGGCGAGATCTCGAACCGCCCCCAGCCGCGCAGGCTGGACGACCCGCCGAGGAAGTAGCGCTTGAAGAACGGGACGTTGGCGGCCAGCAGCCCCGGCGCGTCGATGGTGCCGGCACGCGCGCGGCCCGCCAGGACGATGCCACCGAACGAGTGGTACTTGCGGGCCTCGGCGGTGTACTCGACGTAGTTGAAGTCGCCGGGCATCCATCGTCCGGCCTGCTCGACGTGGGCCTGGAGGAGATAGCCGCTCCGGGCGTCGATCAGGTTCGGCGTGGTGTTGCGCTGGAGGTCGACGGCCAGCGCCAGCAGCTGCCCCTGCCCCTGCCCGGTGTTGGGGTTCAGCCCGAGGGCGATCAGGTCGTCGTAGAAGCCCGGATCGGTGAGCGCGGCTTCCGCCACCGTGTAGTCTTCGTACTCGTTGACGAAGGTGACCGACAGGGCCGTGAGCGACTGCTTGCGGCGCACCGGGTCACTGCGTTCCCGCTGCTTGGCGAACGTCAGGCGCCCGCCCTTGGTCGTCAGCTCGTAGGCCGGTTCGTTGGCATACCAGTAACTGCCGCCGACACTCATCGAGATACCGCGGCGAAACAGCGACGGCTCCTCGATGTTGGCGCGAAAGCCCCGATCCAGCGAGGACCAGCGCAGCGTGGCCTGCGCCGTCCGTGCCCCCCCGAAGAAGTTGAGGTGTCGCAGCGTCGTGGTGATGCGCGCCTTCTCCTCGCTGCCATAGCCGGGCATGAAGGAGAGGCGTCTGGGCTTGGCGGGGGTGAGGACGATGTCCACCGGCACGGGCGCGCCCGGCGTCGTCCCGGGCTCGGCGTTCACGGAGACGAACTGGAAGATCTCGCGGTTGTAGAGGCGTCGCTGGCTGTCGACGACGCGACTGATGCGGAACTCCTGCCCCTCCTTCATCGAGAGCAGCGACTTCACGCGACCGTCGCTGACGCGGTCGTTGCCGCGGACGGTGATGCGCCCGAAGACCGCCTTGGGCCCGGGCTCGGCGATGACGTAGAGCGCCACATGCCCCGGCATCGTGCCATCGCCCTCGAGCACGTTCACCGAGGCGTAGGCATACCCCCGCTCCTGCAGGACGGCCAGGGTGGCGTTGCGCGTGTTGCGCACATCGCCCTGCACGCGTCGCCGGCCGGCCTCGAGCGAGATCCGGCGCTCGATGGCCTCCTGGTCGGCGGCGTCGAGGACGTCGAACCCGTAGGTCTCGACCTTGTCGATGATGACCGGCGGCCCCTGATCCACGTGCACGGTGACGTCGACGTGCCCCTTGTCGGCGTCGCGGTCGACGTCCACGGCGGTGACTCGGGCCTTCGGCCAGCCCTGGTCGGACAGAAAGGCGACGATGCGATAGAGGTCGGACTGGAGCAGGCGCGCGCTGAAGTAGCGATCCTTGCCGATGAACGGCAGCAGGCCGCCGGTCTCCCGGGTCGCGAGGACGCCGGTGATCTGCCCGACGTCCAGCCCTGACACACCCTGTATCTGGAGGCTACGCACCTTCAGCCGACGCGTGTCGGCCGGCTCGCGTGTGCCCTGGGCGGTGGCGGGGACGCCTGCGAGCGCCCACGCAAGGCAGGCCCCCAGCAGGCACCGCCCTCGTGCTCGTGCCGTCACGCGTTCCATGTTGCCTGCGATGGCGCGATGGAACAACGTGAACCACAGAAAACCCCGCAAAAACGACGCAGGGGGCGTCCACTGGACGCCCCCTGCCCTGCACGACGACACGGTGTCGCCCTATTCGGCGGTGCCGCCCTCGGGCAGCCGACCGCGGCCCCCGCGGCTGGCGCGCCCCCCCTTGCGACCCGCAGCGCGGGCCTCTTCAGAGGACCATTCGTGCGCCGTCCCCTTCATATGGGCCGCGCGACCGCCCTTGCTGGCGATTTCACGCTGCTTTTCCGGTGACATGGACGCGAATCCACGCCGTTCCTTGCGACGCGTCTCGCCCTGCTCTTGGGTGTTCGATTCATTGCTCACGGTGAAGCCTCCCTCTGCGATCGGCCGGACGCGGAATTGCCCTGCGCACGCCATCGAAAGTCACCTTCACCTCTACAACAACCGTGCCAGCTCGAGGCAGTTTGTCCCAACCCATCCTTGGCTGGATCCGGGCACTAACGGAAGGTAGGACAAAACGGCCACAGCCAACCCCATCTGTGAATGGTTACAATTCGGTAAATATTACACGCTCGTTGTCTTTTGCTCAGGTAGCCCACCAGGCACCAGGAGGGCCGACGCCAGCGCCACAACCGACACCACGGCCCCGACGACGAAGGCGCGGTGCAGGCCAACGGCGAGCAGGGCGGGATCGGTACTCCCGGGCGGGAGCGAGGCGGCCACGACCGCGCCCATCACCGCGACGCCCACCGCGCCCCCGATGCTGCGCGTGAACTGCCCGAGCGACGTGGCCACGCCCAGGCGCTCGCGGGCGACGGTGGCCTGCACGGCCAGCAGCAGCGACAGCATCGTCATCCCCATGCCGATGCCCATGCATCCCAGGTAGACACGCAGTAGCCACATCGGACTGTCCGGCCAGACCGTCGCCAGGCCGAGGAACCCGAGCGACACGCACGTCAGCCCGCCCAGGATGAACGGCCGGAAGCCAACGCGCGGCAGCAGCCGGCCCGTGACGATCGACATCAGGACCCATCCGAGCAGCAGGGGGGTGAGGACACTGCCCGCCTCGCGGGCGGATCGCCCCAGCGCCGCCTGGACGTAGAGGGGCACGAACGCCAGCGCGCCGAAGATGGCGATGCCGAGCAGCGCGCCGCTGAGCGTCGTGGTCGCCACCATGCGATCGGCCAGCAAGGTCAGCGGCAGCGTGGGATGGGCGGCGCGCCGCTCGAGCGCGACGAAGATCGCGCCCAGAGCCAGCGCCGCGACGTAGAGCGCCTTGACGATCGTCGGCGACAGCGAGGCGTCGGGGACGCCGGTCTGATTCAGCGCCAGCATCAGCGCCGTCACCGCGGCCATCAGGACGGCGGCGCCCACGTAGTCCACGTCGCCGCGATCCTCACGCAGGGTGTCGACCAGGAAGCGGCCGACGAGGAAGGCCGCGACCAGCCCGAACGGCAGGTTCATGAAGAAGATCCAGCGCCACGAGGCGCTCTCGGTGAGCACCGCGCCGATCAGCGGCCCGGCCACCGACGACACGCCCCAGACACCGGCAAACAGCGCCTGCGCCCGCGCCCGCTCCTCGAGCGAGAACATGTCGCCGAGGATGACCATGCCGAGCGGCAGCATGCCGCCGGCACCGATGCCCTGAAGGGCCCGGAAGAGAATGAGTTGCGTCATCGACGCGGCCACGCCGCACAGCATCGATCCCAGCAGGAAGACCGCCAGCGCCACGAGGTACGGGCGGCGCCGACCATAGACATCCGCGATGCGCCCCCACACCGGCGTCGTGACGGTGGAGGTGAGCATGTACCCGGAGAAGACCCAGCTGTAATGCGCCAGTCCGCCGAACTGATCGACGACCGTCGGCATGGCCGTGGCGACGATGGTGGCTTCCATGGCGGCGAGGAAGCTGCCGCCGAGGACGCCGAGCGTCACGAGGCGTCGAGGGGAGGTGCGAACACGACCGAGAAAGGACATTGGAGGCTCTGGTACGATCGACCCCATGCGTATGGTGCATTGCGTGAAGCTGGGTCAGGAACTGCCGGGACTGGATGAGGCGCCGTGGCCAGGACCACTCGGCCAGCGCATCTACGATAGCGTGTCCCAGGAAGCCTGGGATCAGTGGGAAGAGCGGATGAAGATGATCCTGAACGAGTACCGCCTGATGCCGTGGCAGAAGGAGGCCCAGGATCTGGTGGCCAAGCACATGGAGGAGTTCTTCTTCGGCGCGGATGCCGCGCTGCCGCCCGGCTTCACGCCGACGCCGGCGAAATAGGCAGCGCGCGGTCCATCACCAGCCGCAGCCGCGTCGACGCCTCCCGCAAGGTGCCGATGACGTCGTCGGGCTGTGCGCCCTGGGCGAAGACGAACCCCGGGTAGGTGCCGCCCTCGGGCGGCGCCTCCAGCAGGCTGCCGGGCAGGGCCGTGATCTCGACGCCGGTCACCCACGGCAGCGCCCGCACCTCCTCCACGCCCTCCACCGCCCGCAGCCGTCCGGATTCCGCGACGGGCAGCATCAGCACCCCGCTGGCGATCGCCTGGTGGCCGTAGTGGTCCAGCGGTTGCCCGAGGGCGTGCGCGAGCAGGACATCCTCGAGCGCGCACGGCGTGCGGTCGGGTGCGACCACCGGGATGGCCCGGGCACAGAGCCCGCCGATCGGCCGCGGGGCCACTTCGAGGACGACGATGTCCTCGCCGTCGACGCGACATTCGGCGTGGATGGGCCCGTGATGCAACCCGAGGGCGAGCGCCGCCCGCGCGATGTGCCCCGCGATCACGTGCTGCCGGGCTGGCGCGACCCTGGCCGGTGTCACGTAGATCGTCTCCTCGAAGAACGGGCCATCGAGCGGGTCGGGCTTCTCGAACAGGGCGAAGACACGCAGGGCGCCGTCTTCCAGCACGCCCTCGAGCGCGAACTCGCGACCGGGCACGAAGCCCTCCACGATCAGGGTGTCGTCCGTGGTGGTGGCGCTGCCGCGGACGTCGGGCCGCGCCAGCAGCGTGGCGAGTCGCTCGCGTGCCGCCAGCAGCGCTGGCAGGGTGTCGGCGCGCATCACCCCGCGGCTTGCCGACAGCCCCGCCGGCTTGATGACACACGGGAAGCGCACC
>NZ_JALHPM010000229.1:0-8783 GCF_022842525.1 Luteitalea sp. | reverse complement strand
CGGGCGCAACGGCGGCCGGGGCCGCCGTCGCCCGGGAGGCGTCGCCGATCGCGCGCACACCATCCGAGGCCGTCACGACAGCAGCGGCGCGGCCGTTGCGCATCCTGCTGGCCGACGATCACGCCCTCGTGCGGGACGGCCTGCGGGAACTGTTCGCGGGCAATCCGCAGCTGCAGGTGGTCGGGGAAGCCGCCGACGGCCTCCAGGCGCTGGAACAGGCCCACGCGCTGGCCCCCGACGTCATCGTGATGGATGTTTCGATGCCCCGCATGGACGGCATCGAAGCCACGCGACGCCTGCGCGCCGAATTGCCGTCCGTCACGATCTTCGGTCTGTCCACCGAGGAACGCACGGACGCCCTGCATGCGATCGAGGCCGCCGGCGCCGACGGCTACTTCACGAAGAGCGACGACGCGCAGGAGCTGCTGGCGCGTCTCGTGGCCGTCCACGCGACCGGCGCACATGACACCGGCGCGACGCCTCCCCCGCCGTCCGGCACTCGCTGACCCCCTCAGGCTCGCGCCCCTCGGGCCTTCCCTGACGGCCGTCCGTGCGCCGCCGGATTGATGCGCACCGCCGTCGCGGCCAGGATGGCCGAGGGTGCCGGGCCACGCGGGCGGCCGGCGCACCGGGAAGGGAGGCCGTCATGGCCGGAGTTCAACGGGCAACGCTCGCTGTCGCGATGGCGCTGCTGGCCGCGCCGATCGTGATCCGCGCGCAGGAGCCGGGAGCCACGCAGGCTCCACGAGCCGACAACTACTACGCCGCCGGGCCCCGTGTGGAGATCTCGACGCCGATGGACGCCGATGTGGTGGTGGCGGGCCGCACGGTGGTCATCGGCAAGTCCGTCGGCGGCGATATCCTCGCCGCGGGGTGGGACGTGACACTGGCGGCGCCCGCGCATGACGACGTGCGCATCGCCGGCGGCACGGTGGCCATCGATGCCCCAGTGGCGGGCGATCTGACCATCGCCGGCCGGGAGGTCACGACCGGCGGCGGCACGCACGTGCAGGGGCGGGCGTGGATCACCGGGGAGACCGTGCGCGTCCTCGGCACGTTCGACCGCACGCTCGCCGTCGCGGCGAGGTCGGTGCACATCGGCGGCGAGGTCCGCGAGCCGTTGCAGGTCGTCGCCGAGGAGCTGGAGATCCTGCCGACGGCGCGGCTGCTGGCCCCGGTCACCTACCGCGGCGTCACCACCGCGACGATTGCGGCCGGTGCCGTCCTGACGAGCCCGCTCGCCTTCGAACGCATCGAACCGCGCGACGCCCGCGATGCCCGCGCCTGGCCCACGGTCTCGACACTGCTCTTCGTGGCGCATCTGCTCATCGTGGGCCTGCTGGCGCTGTATCTCGTGCCGACGTTCGAGCCGTCGATCGTCCAGACACTGCGGCGTCAGCCGGGCCGCAGCCTGCTCGCCGGGTTCACCCTGCTCATCACCCTGCCCGTGGCCGCCCTGCTGTTGATGTTCACGGTGCTCGGGTTCCCGCTGGGGGTCGCGCTCGTGATGTGCTACGCGATGGCCCTCTTCGGCGCGGTCCTGGCGACGGCCTTCTTCGTGGGCGACCTCGAAGCCCGCCTCTTCAGCGCCGGTCCGGTGACGACGAAGCGGCAGCAGGCTATGCTCCTGCTCGCCGGCGTGGTGACGCTCGCCGCGCTGCGGCTGGTGCTCGGCGGCGTGGTCGTGTTCGTCAGCGCGCTGTTCGGCCTTGGCGCCCTCGCCCTCTGGCTCTATCAGCTCCGGGGGCATGGGCCGGCCCTCACCACTGCCTGAGCCCGGAGAGACACCATGACCACCGTTGGCAAGCTGGTCCTTGGGGCGATGGGGCGCCTGCGGCCCGTGCCCGCAACCGGAGGAGCCTCCGCCACCACCATCGCGCTGCCGCCGGTGGACAGGCACGGCGGCATGCCGCTGATGGAGGCGCTCGCGGCCCGGCAGTCGTCGCGCGCTTTTGCCGCGGCCCCACTGCCGCTCCCGCTGCTCGGCGGCCTGCTGTGGGCGGCGTTCGGCGTGAACCGCCCGGACGGCCATCGCACGGCACCGACGGCCATCAACGCGCAGGAGATCGACGTGTTCGCCGCCCTGCCGCATGGCGCCTACCGTTATGACGGCGCGACGCACCGCCTCGTCCTCGTCGCGGCGTCCGACGTGCGCCGCGTGACCGGCTATCAGGACTTCGTGGACGAGGCGCCGCTCGACCTGGTCTACGTCGCGGACCACGGCCGCATGCACATGGTGCCGGCCGCCGCACGGGAGTTGTACTCCGCAGCGGCGGCGGGGGCCATTGCGCAGAACGTGTATCTGTACGCGGCGGCTCACGGACTGGCCACGGTGATTCGCGCCTGGATCAACCGTGATGCGATCGCCGACGCGCTCGGGCTGACCCACGACCAGCACGTCCTGTTCTCGCAGACCGTCGGGTATCCGAAGGCGTAAGCGGCTCGTCAGGAGTCCGGCGCTGGTCCATCGGGTGTTCCCTCAACACCGATTGGGCCGCCTCGGATGGTGAACGCCCGGGCCCGGCGGTCAGGATGGATTCGTAAGGGCTGTATCCGACAGGAGGCACATCATGCAACTCACACGCTGGGATCCGTTCCGGGAACTCGAAGACATGTCGCACCGGCTGAATCGCTTCTTCAACCAGCCGGAGGTCAGGGAACTCGGCGACAACGGCGGCCTCAGCCTCGCGGCCTGGACGCCGGCCATCGACGTGCAGGAGACCGACGCCGAGTTCCTCATCAAGGCCGACCTGCCGGACGTGAAGAAGGACGACGTGAAAGTGCAGGTGCTCGACGGCGCGCTGAGCGTCGCCGGTGAACGGCGGCAGGAGAAGGAAGAAAAGGGCACGCGCTTCCACCGGGTGGAGCGCGCCTATGGCCGGTTCGAGCGGCGCCTCGCTCTGCCAGCGGACGTCGACACGAAGAAGATCGCGGCCGAGTTCAAGGACGGCGTCCTGCAGGTGCACCTGCCCAAGTCGCCGACGGCCCGGCCGCAGAGCATCGACGTCAAGGTGACGTAGGCGCGACGAACCGCACGCCTTTGGAGGCCCCGATGACCGCACGAGATCTGATGTCGACTCCTCCCCAGACCTGCCAGCTCACGACCGACCTGGCCGCGGTGACGCACGTGATGTGGAACCACGACTGCGGGTTCGTTCCGGTGGTGGATGCCGCCGGACAGTTGGCCGGCGTCATCACCGACCGCGATATCTGCATCGCGTCGGCCACGCGGCGCCTGCTGCCCGAGCGCATCTCCGCCGCCGAGGCGATGAGCCGCGCGGTACATGCGTGTCTGCCGGGCGACGACGTGAACACCGTCCTGGCGGCGATGAAGACGCACCGGGTCCGCCGGATCCCGGTCGTCGGCGCCAACGGACACCTGCACGGCGTCGTCTCGCTGAACGACGTCGTGCGCGCGGTCGGCAAGAAGGGCGCGCCGACGGCAGCGGCCGTCGTCGCCACGCTGGCGGCGATCTGCACCCCCAGGCCCGTCGAAACCGCCGTGGCCTAGACCATCACGACCGTAAGGCGCGTTGCCGGGGCAACGCCTCGCCTGAGCGTGGGGCATGACGGGCGTTCCTGAGGCCGGTCCGTACTGGAGCCGCGACGCGGGCGAGCTCACGGCCGCACTCGGCTCCGGCGTCGCCGGACTCACGGCCGCGGACGCCGCGGCGCGGCTGACGGCTGTGGGCCCCAACACGGTGGAGGACGCGCGCCGACTCGGGCCACTGCGGCTGCTGTGGCGGCAGGTCGAGAGCCCGCTCGTTCTCATCCTGATCTTTGCCGCCGTGGTCTCGCTCGGCCTCGCCGAATGGGTCGACGCGGCGATCATTCTGGCGATCGTGGTGGGCTCCACGCTGCTCGGCTTCTCTCAGGAATACCGGGCCTCCGCCGCGATCGCGGATCTGAAGACGCGGCTCGCGCTCACCTGCCGGGTCGTGCGCGACGGCGCGGACACGGTCGTCGGCGCCGACCAGCTCGTGCCGGGCGATCGCCTGCTGCTCTCGGCCGGCAACCTGATTCCCGCCGACGGACGCATCCTCGAGGCGAAGGACTTCCTCGTCAGCGAGGCCAGCATGACCGGGGAGTCGTTCCCGGTGGAGAAGCAGCCAGGCGTCGTGCCGGCCGACACCCCGCTCGGCCGCCGGACGAACGTGGTCTTCCTCGGGGCATCGGTGCGCAGCGGCACGGCGACGGTCCTCGTGGTCGACACCGGGCGCCGCACGGCGTTCGGCGCAATCGGCGCGCGGCTGCGGGCCCGGGAGCCCGAGACCAGCTTCGCCCGCGGCCTCCGGCAGTTCGGCTACCTGCTCATCCGGCTGATGGTCCTCATCGTCGTCTCCGTGCTGAGCGTGAATCTCCTGCTGCACCGCCCGCTCGTCGAGTCGCTGCTCTTCTCCGTCGCCCTCGCCGTCGGACTCTCGCCGGAACTCCTGCCCGCGATCGTGAGCGTGACGCTCTCGGCAGGCGCGCGGGCCATGTGCGCCGAGGGCGTCATCGTCCGCCGCCTGGATGCGATCGAGAACCTGGGCAGCATGACCGTGCTGTGCACCGACAAGACCGGCACGCTCACCGAAGGCACGACCGTGCTCGCCGACGCGACGGATCCGGCAGGACGGTCCTCGCCCGCCGTGCGGCAGCTCGCCTTCCTGAACGCATCGTTCGAGACCGGCATCGACAACCCGCTCGACGCGGCCCTCGTCGCGGCCGGGACCCGGGCCGGGCTCTCGACCACCGGCTACGGCAAGGTCGACGAGATTCCCTATGACTTCCTGCGCAAACGCCTGACGATCGTGGTGGCCGAGGAGCGCGACGCCGGGCGCCACCTCGTCATCACCAAGGGCGCGTTCGCGAACGTGCTCGCGGTCTGCACGCACGTGGCACGCGAGGATGTGGCGCTCGGCCTGACCGGGGCGATCGCGGCTGACCTCGCCGCGTACTACGAGGCGCAGGGGCGCGCGGGGTTCCGCGTGCTGGCCCTCGCCACACGCCGCGTCTCCGCGCGGGCCACCTATCAGCGTGACGACGAAACCGGAATGGTCTTCGCCGGTTTCCTCCTCTTCGTCGATCCGCCCAGGTCCGACGCGGCGCGCGTGCTCGCCGACCTCGCACACCTCGGCGTGGGCGTCAAGATCATCACGGGAGACAACCGCTTCGTCACGCGCCATCTCGCGGCGGCCGTCGGACTCGACCCGGCATCGATGATGACCGGCGAGGCACTGGCGACGCTCGACGACGAGGCGCTCTGGCACACGGCGCCCGGCACGGCGCTCTTCGCCGAGATCGATCCCCAGCAGAAGGAGCGCATCGTGCGCGCGCTCCAGCGCACGGGGCACTCGGTCGGCTACCTCGGGGACGGTATCAACGACGCCCCGGCGCTGCGCGCCGCCGACGTCGGCATCTCGGTCGATCAGGCGGTGGACGTCGCCCGCGAGAGCGCCGATATCATCCTGTTGCGGCGCGATCTCGATGTCCTGCGCACCGGCGTCGAGGGCGGACGCCGCACGTTCGTGAACACGCTCAAGTACATCTCGATTACGACCTCGGCCAACTTCGGCAACATGGTGAGCATGGCGATCGCCGCGCCGCTGCTGCCGTTCCTGCCGCTGCTCGCCAAGCAGATCCTGCTGAACAACTTCCTGTCGGACGTGCCGTCGATGGCCATCTCGACCGACCGGGTCGACGTCGAGCGCGTGACGCAGCCGCAGCGCTGGGACATCGCGCAGGTCCGGCGCTACATGATCGTCTTCGGACTCGTCAGCTCCGTCTTCGACCTGCTGACCTTCGCCGTGTTGCGACTCATTCTCCACGCGGGTGAGGCCGCCTTCCAGACGACCTGGTTCGTGGTATCGCTGCTCACCGAACTCGGCGTCGTGCTGATTCTGCGGACGCGGGGGCCGGCGTGGCGCAGCCGGCCGAGCGGCCTGCTGCTGTGGACGACGGCCGGAGCCGCGGCCGTCGCCCTCGTCATCCCGTTTCTCGGATCCTGGTCCAGGCTGTTCGGCTTCGTGCCGCTCTCGCCCATCGCGGTCGGCGCCGTCCTCGGCATCGTCGGCAGCTACCTGATGGCCACCGAGGTGACCAAACGCTGGCTCTTCCGCACCGCGACACCGCAGGACAAAGGGGCTTCACCGCAGGCGCCGCGTCCGGGAGGCGGCGTGGCCGGGATGCGCCGACCTGGAGCGAATCGGATCGACGTGTGTCATAATCTTTCTCCGCCGCTCGCAAGTCGTTGATTCTAAAGCGGAGAGATGTCCGAGTGGTTGAAGGAGCACGCTTGGAAAGCGTGTGTACGGGAAACCGTACCGTGGGTTCGAATCCCACTCTCTCCGCCACACTCACGACGTGAGTGTGGCGGTTCGACTGGTCTTCAGGCGTCGCGCGACGGGCAGGCCCGTCGCGACTCGGCACGAATCCACTTCCTCCGCCCGTCTGCCTCCGTGAGTGTGGGGCGCCGCGGTTTTGTTCGCCGCAGGCTAACCCTGCTTCCGCCACCGTTTCGACAGGCCGGGCACGATCGCGCCGCCCACGTTCGGCACGCTCAGGTCGGGCATCGGTAGCGGCTCGGCGCCCGGGCGCCACGCGCGCATGGCCATGCGCATGAATCGGCCGGCAGCCTTGAGCCGCTCGCCCAGGCCATGCTGCGATTCCCGTGACGACGCCTGGACGAGCAGCACCGTCACGTCGTCGGCCGCGAGGTTCTCCGGGTAGCGACTCTCGATCTCGCCAAGGAGCGAGGCAGTCAGCCTGGCCGGATCGACCTCGCCGAGCAGCTGCAGAAGCCGCAGCACGCCCTCCTCGCCCAACATCTCGCCGTCGGCGTCCTGCGCCTCCATGAGCGCGTCGGTGTAGGCGAGCACGCAGTCGCCTTCCTGCAGTTCGACATCGGACGCGTCGTAGTCGGCGATGTCGAGAATGCCGAGCGGCAGGTTCCGGGGGCCCGTGGCCCGCGGCAACGGGTCGTTGCTCAGGAAGCGCCACTCGCCCGTGGCCGCGCGATAGATGAGGGGGCGCGGATGACCGGCGTTGCACAGCGTCAGGCGACGGGTCGGCGCGAAGTACGTGGCCACGACCGCCGTGGCAAACGCGGCCTGCGTCGGCAGCGCCTTGAACTGGCGGTTCAAGTGCCCGACCAGCTCCGTATGGTCGAGCGTGTTGACGAAGCGGCGCATGAGCAGGCGCAGGTCCGCGGCCGTCCCCGCCACCGCCCGCCCATGCCCGGCGACGTCGGCCACCATCAGGCGCGTGATCCGGCCCGTGGCGCAGCTGGAGGCATACACGACGTCACCGCCGCGTGCCGCCGCGCCATACGGCTTGCTGTAGACCCACGCGTCGAGCCCGCTGAATCGGGTGGCGTGGTCGGCCAGGTGACTGCCGCCCCACACCTCCATACAGGCCATCGGCTGCGGCGGCGTCACCATCTACCGAAGCCGCGTCCGGGGCCGCACGTTACGGCGGAGGGACACGCGTCGCCGCGACAAGAAGAGGGACACCACAGGCCTATTGTCCGTCAAAAGCCCTGGCCGCTCCCGGCGTGGCTGGAGGGTGTGCGATCGTAGAACCGCCGTCGATGCCGCGGCTCGCTGCGGAGGACACACATGATTGCCAAGCTCATCATCGGCACGTTCGCCACGCTGGCCCTTGTGGTGGGCCTGCTCGTCCTGCTTGGACGGATCCGGCTCTACACGCGCGGCGTCCGTACGACAGGCAAGGTCGTAGACGGCAACACCCGGACCGAGCCGCGCCCCGGCGCACCGCCCCGCCGCACCCAGGCGCCCGTCATCGAGGTGTTCGACACCTCCACGAACGAGAGGTTCACGTTCCGCTCCTCGTTCGGGTCGAGCGCGACCAAGATCGAGATCGGCCAGGTGGTACCCGTGCGCTACGTCCCGGGAGACCATGACCTCGCGGAGATCGACCGCCTGGCGCCGATGTGGTTCTTCCCCGTCGGCGTGCTCTGCTTCAGTGGACTGCTCTTCTGGGTGCTGACGCGGATTTGAGGCGGCCGCCCGCGACACGCGGCGCGCGGCGGCCGGCCTCGCGGCCCTCGTGCCCGTTCAGCCGCGTGTCGCCAGTTCGTCGTAGGCGAGCGTGAGCGCGATGCCGATGCGGGCCTTCGTGCCGCCGTGGTGTTCGAACTTCGGCAGCACTTCCACCTTCGCCAGATCGTCCTTCGCACGTCCCTCGCGGCGGGCCCGACGCGCGTACTCGATGACGGCCGTGAAGTAGTCGCGCTGGTAGTGCAGGTCGCCGCGGGTGCCGATGAAGGGATGCCCCGCTTCGGCGTGCCCGAAGATATAGAGGGCATCGGCCGGATACGCCGCGGCCATCTTCTCGAGCACCTGGATCCAGCCGTGCACCGAGGCACCGGCCGGACCGTCCACGTTGGCGAACCCACGGTTGTTGAGCAGGTCGCCGAGGTGCACGACGTTGGCCTGTTCGAAGTGGATCGAGACGTCTCCGCCGGTGTGTGCCGGGCCCCAGTGACGCGCGCGGATGGTCTCGTCGCCGAGCGTGACGCTCCACGTGTCGGGGAAGGTCACATCGGGCATCGTCGCCGTGGTCTTCGCGCGCTCCGCCTGCACCTTGAGGTTCTGGGCCGCGCGCATGTGCGACACGATCTGCTTCGCCGCCGGGCGCAGCACGCCGTTACCGCCGGTGTGATCCGGATGGTGGTGGCTGTTGATGAGCACGTCGATCTGACGCGGGCTGCGCTCCTTGAGCCCGGCGAGCAGGTTCGGCGCGGTATCGGCGAACTGGCTGTCGACCACGAGCAATCCGTC
>NZ_JALHPM010000228.1:0-8806 GCF_022842525.1 Luteitalea sp. | reverse complement strand
GGTCGCAGCCGGCGTGGTCGCCGGATGGCCGGATCCTGCTGCTGGCCGACCTGCCCGCGGAGTGGCCGGCCTACAACGGCAATCCGGCGCGGCTCCCCGGCGAGGCCCCCCCGCTGTTCGAGCGCGGCCAGGGATTCACGCTGCGCACCATCCCGGCGCCGCTGCCGCCCGATGCGGGCGCGCAGGGCGTGACCAGCGCCATCACGCCCGACGCCGCGCGCTGGACGCTGGCGTTCGACCGCACCTGGCAACTGCTGCGGGATCTCTACTACCAGGCAGGGCCGTCTGCCGCCGCCTGGGAGGCGCTGCGCGACCAGATGCGGCCGCGTGCGGCCGCCGCCACGTCAGGCCAGGACCTCGAGCGCGTGGTCGACGACCTCGTAGCGCGGCAGCCGCTCGTGCGGACGCCGGTCAGCTCGCAGGATGCGATGGTGGTGTCCGGGCATCGGCTGGCCAGCGACGCGGGGGCGCGCGTGCTCGCCCAGGGCGGCAACATCGTCGACGCCGCCATCGCCGTGTCGTTCGCGCTCGGCGTCGTGGAGCCGGACGCCTCCGGCATCGGCGGTGACGGCATGGCCCTGCTGTTCCTCAACGGGATGCGCGAGCCGCTCGTCATCGACTACAAGGATCAGTCGCCGATCCACGCCACGCTCACCAACGCGGCGATCTTCCGCGACGGTCGACTCGTCGGCGATGGTCCTGCCGCGGCCAACATCCCCGGCGTGGTCGCCGGCATGGACCACCTGCACAAGCGCTATGGCTCGGGTCGCTTCAGCTGGGCGCAGCTGATGGCCCCGGCGATCGACCTGGCGGCCAACGGGTACGAACTGGACGAGGCACTGCCGTCGACGCTGCGGGAGGGGCGCGCCCTGCTCGAGCGCTATCCGGAGGCGGCGCGGGTCTACCTGCCCAACGGCCGCGTGCCGCGCGCCGGCGAGCGCTTCGTCAACCCCGACTACGCGGCGACGCTGCGCGCCATTGCGTCAGAAGGCGCCGACGCGTTCTATCACGGCAGTGTGGCCAGGCGGATCGCCGCCGACATGGAGGCCAGCGGCGGCATCATCGGCCTCGAGGACCTCGCGCAGTACCAGGTCATCGAGCGCACACCCGTCAGCGGTCGCTATCGCGGGCTGCGGGTCTTCGGCACGCCGCCGCCGGTGGCCACGGGAACCGCCCTGGTCGAGACCCTCCAGATCCTGGATCGCTACGACGTGCCGCGCGGGGCCGTGGCACCGCACACGCCCGACTACCTGCACCACGTCATCGAGGCGTGGAAGGTGCGCGACCCGCTGCGCCGCGTCGCCGACCCGGCCCTCTGGCCCATCGACGTCGCGCCGCATCTCGATCCGGCCCACGCCGCCACGCTGTTCGGGCGCATCGACCCGACCCGCGCGGCCCCGTTTGCCGAAGATGCCGACGCGGTCGGCCAGGGGCAGGGCGAGCGGATCGGCCGCGGCACCACCGCCTTCGCGGTCGGTGACTCGGCCGGCAACGTCATCGTCCTGACGCAGACGCTGTCGACATGGGGCGGGAACTTCTATGTCTCGAAGGGGCTCGGCTTCCTCTACAACAACCACCTGCGCGGCTACCGCACGGTGCGTGGTGCGTACGGGCAACTCCTGCCACTGATGCGGTCGTCCTCGACCAGTGCCCCGACGCTCGTGTGCGAGGACGTCAACGGCACCCTGAAGCCACGACTCGCCGTCGGCGCCGCCGGCAATGCGTGGATCACCGCCTCGGTCTACGGCATCATCCTCGGTCACGTCGATGGCGGCCTCGGGGCGCAGGCGGCCATCGAGGCGCCCCGCATGCTCATCGGGCGCGACCCCGCGGATCCTGCCGGGCTCAGGCCCCGGATCCAGATCGAGGATCGCTTCCCCGGCGCGGTCCTCGACGACCTGGCGTCGCGCGGGCATCATTTCCAGAAGGTGGGACGCAAGGGTGAACTGCGCTACGGCTACGCCGCCGTGCTGCAGTTCGACAACACGACCGGACGCCTCGAGGCCGGAGCCGAGCCGAGGCGCTCACACCATGCCGTGGCGGTGACACGATGACGCGCACGTCCATCCTCGTCGACGAACTCCATCGCGCCTTCGATGGCGACCCGTGGCACGGCTCGTCGATCACGCACCTGCTCGCCGACGTGTCCGTGGCACAGGCCATGGCGACCCCTCCGGCCGGCATCCATTCCATCGCGGCCATCGTCGCCCACATGACCTCGTGGGTCGCGGAGGTCACGCGCCGCCTCTCGGGGCACGACGCGGCCGATCCGATCGAAGGGGACTGGCCGCTGCCGCGGGCGACGGATCAAGCCGGCTGGCTCGCGATGCATCTCGCGCTCGCCAACGCGATGGCGCATCTCACCGAAGCCGTCGCGGCCTTTCCGGAGGCGCGCTGGGACGATCTGGTCGGCGATGCGCGCAACCCGGCGCTCGGCACCGGCGTTTCGTTCGCCCAGACCGTCTCCGGCGTCGTGCAGCACCTCGCCTATCACGGCGGGCAGATCGCCATCCTGAAGAAGCTCGTCGGCTGATAGGCTGGAGTGATGAGCTCCCGGACCCTCGACGCCACCGCCACCCTGGGCAATGGCTACCAGACGTCGGTGACGACGCGCACGCACGCCTTCGCGGCCGACGAACCCGTCACGGTTGGCGGCACGGATACCGCGCCGACCCCCATGGAACTGCTGTCGGGCAGCCTCGCGGCCTGCACGGCCATCACCCTGCGCATGTATGCCGGCCGCAAGGGCTGGTCGCTCGACGGCCTCACCGTCCGGGTCGAGTACACGGCGCAGCCGACGCCCGCGTTCGTCAAGCACCTCACGATGACCGGTGCGCTCGACGACACGCAGAAGGCGCGCCTGCTCGAGATTGCCGAGGCGTGCCCGGTGGCGAAGCTGCTGAAGGCCGGCGCGGCGTCCGAGACGCGCCTCGCGTAGCCGCGGCACCCGCGTCGACCGCCGGCGGCCTCCTGCTCACCATCACGACGCAGACGCGCGCGCCAGCAGCTGGGCGATCGCCGCGCGATCGACCTTGCCGCGGTCGGTCAGCGGCAGGGCTCGCGTGACCACCACCACGCGCGGCAGCTTGTACGGGGCGAGGTGCGGGGCCAGCGCCTCCCGCACCGTGCGCGCCGTCCACGGGGCCTCACTCACCAGGCACACGCCGAGCGCCTGGCCCCGCACCGCATCGTCGATGCCGAGGGCGACGGCGTCCGAGACGCCGGGCAGGGCGCGCAGTGCCGCCTCGACCTCCTGCGGCACGACCTTGCGTCCCGCCACGTTGACGAACGACGCGACGCGTCCCACCAGCACGTACGTGTCATCGGCCTCGACGCGCCCGTAGTCGCCCGTGAGGAACGTCCCGCCGAGGTGCGGCCCCTCGTCGTCGGCATACCGATCGATCACGTTCGGGCCGGAGACGCGAATGCGACCCGTGCCCTGGGGGGCGTCCGCGTCGGCCACGAGATCGACGCGGGTGGCGCCCATGGGACGCCCCACCGGGACACGCGCGTCCAGCCGCGGGCTGTCGTCGAAGCAGATGCCACCGGTTTCGCTCGACCCATAGAACGACCGCACCTTCAGCCCGGTCACGGCGTGGAACGCGGTCACGGCCTCGAACGACAGGCGCGCGCCGGCCGAGAGGACCAGGCGCAGGGACGGCAGCGGCGGCAGCGCCTGGTGGGCGGCGAGGTGTTCGAACATGAACGGCACCCCGGCGAACGTCTCGAGTCGCGCCGACACGATGTCCGGCGCCACCTGCGTCGGGACGAACTGCGGGCGCACCAGCAGTGGCGTGCCCTGCCACAGCAGCGGCAGGAGCAGGTTGCTGAACCCGTACGAGTGCGACAGCGGAATGACGCCGAACTGCGGTGTGCGCGGACCGATCGTCATCGCCTCGACGATGTGGCACACGTCAGCCACGAGGTGCCGTTCCTCGGTGCAGGTGGCGCGAGGAGCGCCGGTGCTGCCGGAGGTGAGCTTCAACACGGCCGCGGCGCCGTGTCGGCCCGGCGCCGGCAGCGCTGCGGCGACCCAGGCGGCGAGTCCGTGACCGATCGGGATCCGCACCCGTGCGAGTGTCGGGTCGGCAGGCCCCGTGCCGCCGACATGCAGGTCGAGGCCCTCGGGCGCGATCACCGCGGCCGCGTCCCACCGGGTGGCGAGGGCGAGGAGCTCGGCCACCGGCACGCTGCGATCCGCGGGCATCAGTGGCAGGCGGTCGCGGAGACAGGCCAGCGTCACGGCCGGCATCACCGCGGCGTTGCCGAGGCTCGTGATGACGAGGTGGCCCGGGGCGAGCGGGATGCGGGCGAGGGCGGCCGACAGCGACGTGGCCAGCGCGTCGAGCGTGCGCGCCGAGAGCACGAGCGACTCGCTCGGCGCCATCACCAGCGTGTCATCGCCGCGGTCGCGCAGCACGCTGGCAAAGGCCTCGGCGATGGGGGAGTGGGAGGTCATGCGGCCGTGGGCGATGATAAGCCGTGGAGTATCTCTCGCTGCTGCCGCACACGCCGCCGATGCGCCTGGTCGAGGAGGTCGTCTCCGTCGAGCCGGGACAGCAGGCGGTCTGCCGTCGCCTGACCCGCGCCGACGACTTCTACTTTCAGGGCCACTTTCCCGGCCAGCCGGTCGTGCCGGCCATCGTGCTGATCGAGCTGCTGGCGCAGACCGGTGGGCTCGCGGCGGGCACGTCGCGTCCAGGGGAACCCCATCAGCCGCGGGCGCTGCGTGTCGCGGCCGTCGACGGCTTCCGTTTCCCGGCCGGATGTGGCACGGACGTCGTCCTCGAGGCGCAGGCGCGGGTGGTCGGTCGGATGGGCGGGTTGTTCAAGATCGAAGGGACGGTGACGGCCGATGGCGTCCTCGTGGCGAGGGGCAGCCTGACGCTGGCCGACGTGCCGTCGCGCTGAGCCGAGGCCGGACGACCTGCCTGCCGGACACGTCCGGCCGCTACAGTTCGGCGATGCCTTCGATCTCGACGAGGAGATCGGCGCGGCACAACTCGGACTGCGCAAACTCGATGTCGGGGATCTCGCCATAGCGCGCCGCGATCCGATCGCGCACCACGCCCAGATCGTCGGGACGGACGATGTAGACGCGCAGGCTGGAGAAGCGGGCACGCGCGTCACTGGCGCCGCGTTTGTCCTCGGCGGCGGCGAGCAGCGCGTCGAGGTTGTCGAGGGTCTCCACGGTCTGGCCCTCGACGTCACCGGCGTGGACCGTCAACTCGCCGCAGATGCTCGCGGTGCCGGCCACGAGCAGCCACCACGCGCCGTTCACCTGGCGTGCGAGGCGCGTGGCGCGCGCGAAGCAGGGCGGGCGGGGGCCATACCGCCGCGAATACTTGTAGGCCGGGACCTGCCGCGGATTCTCGACGGGCTCACCGGCATCGTCGGCGGCGAGGCAGTGGATCGCGAGGGCTTCGCCGAGCACGCCGACGCCCGAGGCCGCGGCCAGCGTGTGATCGAAGTCGTTGGGCGACCCGTGCCAGTGCTCGCAGGCGGCGAACCGGCCGCCGTTGAAGATCATGTAGCGGTCGAGGTGAGCCCCCGACGGCGTGTGGATGTGTGGCACGAAGTTCCAGAACCGCACCGGGTGCCGCTGCTGCGCGTTCAGGGTGGCCGCCACCGAGAGGTAGGCGTCGCGGACGTGCTCGTGCAGTCGATCCGGCGGCAGCGTGTGCGCCTGCGGGATGGTGATGGCGACGTGCGTGAAGTCGGGACCGGTGCGCACCTCGACGGTGCCATCGAGCGCGTCTGTACGAGAGACCGAAGGGCTGGGACCCACCAGGGCATCCACCCAGGAGGGTGGCAGCGGGGCAAGCGGCGCAAGCGCGATTGGCGTCGTGACCGTGGTCTTTGGCATCACTGCACGACCCCGCATCCGGCTGCGCGGGACGAGCCGTCATAATACCTGAAGATGACCACGGTTCCGTTGGCCGGCAGCGCGCGCGCGCTGTCGCGGGCCTCCCGCCTGCAGCGCGCCATCCATGCGCTGCGGACCGAGGGCGACACGCGCGGGCGCGAGTCGGTCGCCATCGGCGTCGGCCTCATGGTCGGGTGCACGCCGTTCTGGGGCGTCCATTTCGGGCTGTGCTGGCTGGCGGGTGTCGCCTTTCGCCTGAACCGCCTGAAGATGTACCTCGCCGCGAATGTCATCAATCCCCTGATCGTCCCACCGCTCTTCTACGCCGAGGTCCAGACGGGATCCTTCGTGCGGCGTGGGCATTTCCTGACGCTCGCCTGGGACATGCTCACCCCCGACCGCATCTGGGAGTTCGGCGCCGACCTGGTGGTCGGCAGCGTCGTCGTCGGAGTGATCGTGGGCGCGATGGGCGGTTTCGTGACATATGCGGCGCGCCGGCCGGCCAGGGACCCGTTCTTCCAGCTCCTGGTGCGTCGCGCGAGCGACCGCTATCTCGATTCGGGGATCACCGCGTGGGAGTTCGCCCGCGGCAAGCTCTCGGGCGATCCCGTCTACGCCGCGGCGCTGACTGCCGAATTTCCGGCAGCCACGGGCACGCTGCTCGACATCGGCTGCGGGCAGGGCCTCACCCTCGCGCTGGTCGCGGAAGCCCAGGACACGGCGGCGCAGGGCACCTGGGACACGACCCGACCCGACCCGCCGCAGTTCGCCCGGCTCGTCGGCGTCGAACTCCGTCCACGCGTCGCCGGGATCGCCGTGCGAGCCCTCGAGCACGAGGCCGAGGTCCTGACCGGCGATGCGCGGGAGGCTGGATTGCCGCACGCAGACATGGTGCTGCTGTTCGACGTGCTGCACATGATGCCTGAGGCCGATCAGCGCGAACTGCTCAAGGCCATTCGTGCCGCCATGCCGCCGACTGGTCGTCTGCTCGTGCGGGAGGCCGATGCCGATGCCGGATGGCGCTTCCGCATGGTGCGCCTCGGCAACACGCTGAAGGCCCTGGTGACGGGTCGCTGGCGTCAGCGCTTCCACTTCCGGTCGCAGGCTGACTGGCGCCGGCTGCTGTACGAGGAAGGCTTCGCCCCGCACGTCCAGCCCATGGGCGACGGCACGCCCTTCGCCAACGTCCTCATCAGCGCCGGCGTGCGCACCGACGGTCGCTGATCGGCGCTGACGCCGACGGGCCCGGACGGACTAGACTCTGGAGCCGATGAGCATCCTGGTGCTGGGGGCGCTGGCCGCCCTGTCGTTCTGGGTGAGTCGTTCGGCTCGCTTCTCCGGCCTGACCTTCACCGCCGTGGTCTTCACGTGCGTCGCCGCCGCGATGTTCCACCCCGGCTTGTTCCTCACGGCGGGCGGCTACAAGCTGACGGGGCTCATCGTCCCGCTCATCCAGATCATCATGTTCGGGATGGGCACCACGCTGAGCCTCGGTGACTTTGCCCGGGTGCTGGCCATGCCACGAGGGGTGCTCGTCGGCATCCTGTTGCAGTTCTGCGTGATGCCGATCACCGGCTACGCGCTCGCGCGGTTGTTCGGCTTCACGGGCGAGGTCGCCGCGGGCGTCGTCCTCGTGGGTGCGGCGCCCGGTGGCGTGGCGTCCAACGTGATGACCTACCTCGCCGGCGGCAACGTCGCCCTGTCGGTGACGATGACGGCGTGCTCCACGCTGCTGTCGCCGGTGTTGACGCCTCTCGCCATGCAGCTGCTCGCCGGTCGCTTCGTGCCGATCGATGCCTGGGACATGATGATCTCGATCATGAAGATGATCATCCTGCCGGTGATCGCGGGGCTGGTCTTCAACAAGCTGCTGCGCGATCAACGCTGGATGCCGCGCATCCTGCCCCTCGTGTCGATGATCGCCATCGCGGCCATCATCACGATCATCACGGCCAACTCGCGCGACCAGCTGCTCGCCGTGGCGGCGACCCTGTTCGCGGTCGTCGCGCTGCACAACCTGATCGGTTTCACGCTGGGCTACTGGGGCGCGCGCGGTGCCGGGCTCAACGAATCGGACTCGCGCACGGCGTCGATCGAGGTCGGCCTGCAGAACGCCGGCATGGCCTCCGGCCTGGCCATCAGCGTGCTGCACAGCACCGACGCCGGCCTCGCGGCGGCGATCTTCGGCCCGTGGATGAACGCCGCCGGCAGCGTCCTCGCGTCCTACTGGCGGCAGAAACCCCCAGGGCGGTAATCACCCGAGAGGACGGAGGAGAGAGGAAAGAGGAAAGAGGTAGGACGGAGGTCAGAGGTGAGAGGTCAGTGCCACTGAGAAGTCCTTCCACCTCGCCCCTACCTCCGTCCTCCTTCCTCGATCCTCCGTCCTCGCCCCTCCGTCCTACCTCCGTCCTCCCTCCTCGGTCCTCCGTCCTTCGAGCATCCATCGCCCTGGTGATCGGCGCTGGAGATGGCCGCCAAGCCAGACGAGGGCCTCGTGGGGACGCCCGTCGGCGTCGTACGAGCCGCCGAACCACAGCGCGCAGCGCAGGGGGCCGCGGGCCGGGCGTACGTCCTGGTGTGGGACGTCGTCCTGCGCATCGGCCCGTTCGGCCGGTGTCCAGCAGAAGCGGGCGTCCGACCAGAACACCACGCCGCCGTTGCCGTTGTCGCGCGCCGACGCGAACGCGAAGGGGTGGACGGGGACGAAGTTGCGTGCCGTGGCGAAGTCGGTCAGCGACTGGCGAGCGAACGGCGCGTCGCTGGCGGGGGCGTGCGCGAAACGGAGGCGGGCGTCCCGCGTCCAGCCATCGACCCGCCAGGCGCGCAGCTGGCCGTCCGGCAGGCGGTCGAAGAACAGCCATCCCGTCCATGAGCCCCACTCGGCCTCGACCGCCATGGACTCGGGCGGCGCGGTGCCCGCGGCCGTCACCGCCGCGCCGT
>NZ_JALHPM010000227.1:0-8828 GCF_022842525.1 Luteitalea sp. | reverse complement strand
GCCTGGCTCGCGGCCGGCGGCGCTGCCGCGGGCTGGGCCACCGGGGCGGCGGCACGCGGCGCGTGATGCTGCACCGCCACCGGCGGCGTGCTGGCGACGTAGTCGGGCACCTCGACGCCTTCACGCAGCTCGACGAGCAGGCTGCGCTCGTCACCGCGCAGCGTCACCTGCTGGGCCCGTTCGAGCTTCTGCACGAAGTCCCGGAACGTGCCGGCGCCGTACTCGCGCTCGGAGAAGGTCGAGTCCAGCTGGAGCAGCGTGCTCTTGAGCACGCCGAGCTGCGGCATGACCTCGCGGTCGGCCAGGACCTTGAGGGCACGCTTGAGCAGCGGCATGGCGTCCTTGACGTCCTTGCTCGCGCCGCCACGGCTGCTGCTGCCGCGTCGCCCGATGAGGTTCTCGTAGGCGATGAACTCCGTGCAGTTCTTCTGCAGGATCACGCTCGTGAAGGCGCGGCCGCCGACGACGAAGACCTGCCGGTCGTAGAGCTTGAGCTTCTCGACCAGCGCCATGAAGTCGCTGTCGCCGCCGACGATCACGAAGGCGTTGATGTGACTGTGGGTGAAGGCCATCTCGAGCGCATCGAGCGCGAGATTGATGTCGGCGCCGTTCTTGTCGCCACCGGGCGTCAAGTTGCGCTGCACCATCTGGATGGCGTGTTGAGTGAGCGAGCGGCTGTAGTCACCGGCGCGGGTCCAATCCCCGTATGCCACCTTGGTGACCACCTCGCCGCGTTCCTTCATCGCTTCGAGCACCGCGCCGACGTCGAAATGACCACCGAGGGTGGTCTTGACGCCGATTTCGATGTTGTCGAAGTCGATGAAGAGGGCAATCTTGAGGCGGGTTTCCGACAAAACGTACCTGGTCCTTTCGCAGGCGAATGTCGCCCCCACTGCCGGGAAAAGTCCTGCGGGCCTGTGGAGACGTCGCGGTCAGTGTAACAGGTCCAGACGATTCAGGGGCTTTTCAGCGAATCTTCAGCCTGCCTTCACGTCGGCGCCGGCCGCCGTTCCGTCTCCTCCGGTGTGCTGGCCAGGGCATCACGCCCGTCGGGCCAGCCGCATTCATCCCGGAGGACGCATCATGTTCATCGACCAACGACCCGGCCTGGCCGGCGCCCTGCTGATCACGGCGATACTCGCGCACCCGCTGCCCACACGGGCAGCGGCGGCGGCCGACGAGGTCACACGCTGGAACGTCGTGGCCACCACGACCGCGGCCTCGACCGAGACCGACCCGCTCACCGAGTCGCGGATCTTCGCCATCCTGCACCTGGCGATTCACGACGCCGTCAACAGCGTGGTCCGCAAGTACCAGCCGTATGCGCTCGACGCCCCGGCCGTGCCGGGAGCCTCGGTGGACGTCGCCGTCGCCGCGGCCGCGCGCGAGGTGCTGGTGACGCTCCTGCCGCAGCATGCCGATGCCTATGCCGCCCTCTACGAGCAGGCGCTGGCCAGGGAGACCGACCCCCAGACACGGCTGGCCGGCATCGTCGTCGGGCGGCGGGCGGCTCGCGCGGTGCTCGACCTCCGCGCCGTGGATGGTGCCGATCGCGAGGTGCCGTACGTCCCGCGTGACGTGGCCGGCGACTACCGGCCGACGCCGCCCGATCTCACGCCGGCGATGTTCGTGCAGTGGGGGGCATCGCGCCCTTCGCCTTGCAGACCGCGTCGCAGTTCCGGCCCGATCCTCCGCCCGCGCCAGGCAGCCCCCGTGCCCGCGCCGAGGTGGCCGAGATTCGTCGGATCGGACGGGCGGATGACAGCACGCGCACCGAGGAGCAGAGCGCCATCGCGAAGTTCTGGTACGAGAACTCGACGCAGGGGTGGAACCGCGTGGCGCGCGCCGTCCTCGAGACACGCCCGATGGATGCCTGGGATCGTGCGCGGTTCTACGCGCTCGTCAACATCGCGATGGCCGACGGCTTCATCGCGGGGTTCGAGGGCAAGTATCACTACCGCTTCTGGCGGCCAGTGACGGCCATTCGTGACGGGGGCGACGCCACCTGGCTCAGCTTCCTGCCGACGCCGCCGGTGCCGGATCACCCGTCCACGCACACGGTGCTCGGGGCCGCGGCCGCCCGCACCATGGCGCGACTGCTCGGCACCGACCTGGTCTCGTTCACGATGGAGAGCGGGGCACCCTATGCCGGCATCCGTCGGCAGTTCTGGTGCCTGTCGGAGGCGGCGCGCGAGAACGGCGCGTCACGCATGCTGGCCGGCATCCACTTCCGGTCGGCCGTCGACAGCGGCTTCCGACTCGGCGAGCAGGTTGGCGACTACGCCGTCGACACCCAGCTCCGCCCGCTGGCGGCCTTCGTGGAGCGCGAACCGTCGCGCTAGCTGCCCGACGCCGACGCCATCTGGCGCTCAGAGGGACGTGTCATCAGTGACACCGCGACGAGCACGAGAAACCCGAGCGGGATGGTGACGATCCCCGGCTGGCTGAAGGGGACCGGTGCGGTCTCCGGCGGCCAGCCGTACACGTCCTTGAAGGCCTGCGCGCTGCAGAGGATCCAGCCGAGCGAACTCGCCATCCCGACGAGGATCGCGGCGACGATGCCTTCCTTGGTCGTGCGCTTCCAGAACAGGAGCATCACGAGTGACGGCAGGTTGGCCGAGGCCGCGACGTTGAAGGCCCACCCGACCAGGAACGACACGTTGAGTTTCTCGAACGCCACGCCGAGCAGCATCGCGACGATGCCGACGCCCACGGCGACGATCTTGCCCGCGCGCACCTTGGCATCGTCGGTCAGGTCCATGCCGACCACGTGGGTCAGCAGGTCGTGCACCACCGCGCCGCTGGCCGCCAGGATCAGGCCACTGACGGTGCCGAGCACGGTCGTGAACGCGATGGCGGAGATGACGGCGAACAGCGGCTCGCTGAAGCTGCGCGCCAGCAGTGGCGCTGCCATGTTGGTGTTGGTGACGTCGAGCGCGCCGCTGGTCATGGCGCCGAGCCCGAGGTACAGCGTCAGGACGTAGAACAGGCCGATGGCGCCGATGCCCGTCACCGTGCTCTTGCGCACGGCCATCACGTCCTTGACCGTGTAGTAGCGGATCAGGATGTGCGGCAGCGACGCCGTGCCCGCGAACAGCGCGAGCATCAGCGACAGGAAATCGAGCTTGTCGAAGAGGGCGCTGCTGCGCACGCCCCTGAAGGTCGGGCTTGCTCCGGGCTGCAGCAGGTCGGCGCCCGTCTGCGTCCGCGGCGTGTACACGGTGGCGATGCGCCCGCCCGAGATCTCGCGCCGCTCGGAGGTCCACGTCTCGATGGTGGCCTCGTTGAACGTCCGGAGGAACGCCATCGGCCCGAGCGGGCCCGTGCGCGTCACCCCGCCGGGCAGCGCCGTCACGGCGCCAATCGGCGTGAGATCGTGCTGGCCGTCGCCCAGGCCCTGGGGCACGCCATCGACCCGCGTCCCGTCGGGACCGGTCGTGACCACCTGCGTGAGGCGGGCACGGCCGTCGGGCAGACGGCGGTACGTATGCACCGCACCGCCGGGCAACTGCACCTGCAGCCACGTGGCGGCAGGCCAGTCCGGGTCGACGATCGTCGGCCCCTGCCGCTCGACCTCCGCGACGCTGACCGGGGTCACCGGCAGGGTGGTCGGCACCTCGAACCCCCGCCGCAGGATCATCACCGTGAGCAGCAGGCAGAAGGCCACCAGCAGCCCGCCCTTGATGAACTGCACCCACGTGGTCGAGACCATACCGGCCGTCACGACGATGATGGTGACGACGATGCCGACCATCAGCACGCCGGACGCGTGCGAGAAGCCGAGCAGCGGCTTGATGAGCACGCCGGCGCCCACCATCTGCGGGATCAGGTAGAAGAGGCTCACCACCAGCGTGCTGATCGCCGCCGCCAGCTTGATGCCGCGTGACTGGAAGCGGGCGTCGAGCGCATCGGCGAAGGTGAACTTGCCCATCCGCTTGAGCGGTTCGGCGACGACGAACAGGGCGACGATCCAGCCGGCCAGATACCCGATCGAGTAGAGGAAGCCGTCGTAGCCGTAGAAGGCGATCATGCCGCAGATGCCGAGGAACGACGCCGCGGACAGGTAATCACCGGCGAACGCGATGCCGTTGACGAACCAGTGGATCTGGCCGTGGGCGGCGTAGTAGCCGCTGGCCGACGTGGCGCCGCGGCCGAGCCACCAGCTCAGGGCGAGGACACCGAGCACGAAGGCGAGGAACACGCCGACGGCAAGCGGCGAGGTGACGTAGACCATGGCGGGTTCAGCGGGCCAGGCGCAGGTACAGCGCGGCGAGGACGAAGGCCAGGGCGATGAGCAGCAGGCCGTAGAGGAGCGAGAGCGGCAGTCCGGCCAGTGGCGTCGTCGCCATCAGGCCGGGGGCGAAGGCCGCCACCGCCATGAAGCCGACGTACACGAGCAGGTACAGGGCGAAGAGCCAGAGAGCGACGCGAGGGATGCGCATGCGGTTCGGCGCTACTGTGTCCCAAACGCGTGCGTCGCGTCCACCCTTCCCTGCGGCCCCTAGCCGCGCCGTTCCGGGCGCCAGGCGAGGCCGTAGTTGATGATCCGTTGCAGGAGCTGGTCGTAGGCCAGCCCGGCGGCTTCGGCCGCCTCGGCGAAGTCCTCGCCGTAGGCGATCTGCGGGTTGGCGTTGGCCTCGAGCACGTAGACCCGGCCCTCGTCGGTGAGGCGGAGGTCGATGCGGGCGTAGCCGCTCAGATCGAGCGTGCGGTAGACGCGCTTGCACAGGCGCTGGATCCGCTCGGCCACGCCCTCGTCGAGGGCCGCGGCGGGGCCGCTCATGATGTCGTGCTTCTGCTGATAGCTGCCGCTCCACTTGACGCGCTCGGTGGCGATGCGCCAGTTCTCGCGCGGCAGGTTGCCGAGGTTCAGTTCCCAGACCGGGAACACCTTCAGCGTCAGGTTGCCGACGATGCCCACGTAGAGCTCGCGGCCGGGAATGTAGCGCTCGACGATGGCATCGGTGCCGACGCTGCGGTGGATGAAGTGGACGCGTTCGCGCAGCTTGTCGTCCGACTCGACGACCGAGGCCTGCGAGATGCCGATGGACGCTTCCTGCGTCAGGGACTTCACGATCAGCGGGAAGGTGAGTCGCTTGGGCCGTTGCACCGGCCGGCCGACCCGGAAGACGGTGAAGTCGGGCACCGGGATGCGGTGATACGACAGCAGCTGCTTGGAGAGCGCCTTGTCGCGCGAGAGCATCAGGCCGCGCGGATTGCAGCCCGTGTACGGCACCTTGAGGAGTTCGAGGTAGCTGACGATGTTCTGATCGAACACGCCGACCTCGGTGAAGTTCTCCATCAGGTTGAAGACGATGTGCGGCGCGAAGTCCTTGGTCGCCGTGCGCATCACCGCCAGGTCGTCGCCGACGCCCACCACGCGCACTTCGTGGCCCATCACCTCGAGCGTGTTCTTGACGTCGAACTCGGTCTTCCACGGCACCGAGATGTCGTACTTGCTGTCGTCCTCCGGGGGCACGAGGTAGTCGTGCATGAGACACAGCACGCGCAGGCGACGCATGAGGAAAGTGTAGCGTAAGTTGCGTCTTATGCAGGCATGACGAGGGCGCACACACGGTCACCGAGGCGCGTCGCCAGGCCGATCGGGTGCGCGCGCCATCGTGCCGGCCACCTGCAGCACCGCGAGCGTCGCATCGGCATCGGTGCTGCGATCGTCGGCGCGCAGCGACCAGGGCCACGCCGCCGCGTACCCGGCCGCGCGCGCGGTGTCGACGATGTGACCGGGGGCGCGGGCGCTGCCTCGTGTCGGGAACTCGCCGAGGATGATCGGGGCCGTGCTCCACGCGACGCGTGGACGCGGCGCGAGTGGCGCACGACGATCGAGATGGTCGTACCAGTGCACCTGCAGCACGTCGAGATCGAGGTGCCGGCAGAGCGGCAGGCCGGCCGCGCTCGCGAGCCCCAGCGTCACTGGCTGTCGGGCATGCCAGCGCACGTGCAGTCGCAGTTCCTCGAGGTACTGCCGCAGCCGACGCGGGGCGAATCGTCGCGCCGGCGGACGCCAGGGCGCGACCATCCACTCCGGTTCGTTCCACAGGTCCCACATCGCGATGCCGGGGTGGCGCCCGAAGGCCAGCAGCAGGTCGTCCACGGCCCGCCAGAGACGGTGGCGCGCCACGGGATCGCGGAGCAGCGCCGCGCGGCCACCGAGCGTGACCCCCTCGACGTGTCGCGCGGCGTCCGCCCAGGTGAAGTCGAACAGGACGGGCACCATGCGCAGGCCGTGGCGGGCGAGGGCGTCGAGGGCCACCGCGAGGTCGTCGAGCACCACGCGCTGCAGGGCGCACGGTTGGCCCTGCGCGTCGAGCACGAATCCCGCCCGCCCGTCGCCGAAGAGGAACCAGCGGACGACCTCGGCGCCGGCGTCGGCCGCGGCGGCCAGCGTGCGGTCCAGGTCGTCGCGGTCACGGGTCGAGAGCCCGCCGGCGGGGGACCACGCGTTGGCGCCGAAGTCGCCGCCGTATCGGATCCAGGGCAGGTTCACGCCGCAGGGAAGCACGGCCACAGGCTAACGGAACTTCCGGCGGGGAACCTTCGTCCCTTGGAGGGCGTCGCAAGTAAGCGCTTGCACTGCGGCCGAGTTCGAGTGGGCCGTTCGGAACTTCGCGAGGGAAAGCAAGTGGTTGCTTGCATTCCTGACGCCTCTCAGGTACAACGGACGGCCTGCCGCGTCGTGCGGCACCCCACTGACTCATGGACGTGCGCGAACAATTGCTCGAGGCTGCGGTGAAGGTGTTTGCCATCGCCGGTTTTCGCGGGGCCACCACCCGACGCATCGCCCAGGAGGCGGGGGTCAACGAGGTCACGCTCTTCCGCCAGTTCGGCTCCAAGGAAGGGCTGATTCTCGAGGCGGTCCTGCGATCGGTCGAGCGGCTCCAGGACGAAGCGGTCCTGCCGACGGTGCCCGCCAACCCGGCCGCCGAACTTCTGGACTGGACGACCCGTCACTTCGAGTTCGTGCTGCGGAACAACCGCCTGATCAAGGCGGCCATGGCCGACGCCCAGTCCCATCCGGACATGGCCTGCATCGGCGACCGGATCGGCACGTCCATCGAGCACACGCTGCGGGCCTACCTGGAGCGACTCCGCGACGCCGGCCTGTGTGCGCCCGACGTCGACATCGCCGTGGCGTCCAGCGTCCTGAGCGGGGTCGTGTTCGCCGACGCCATGGGGCGTGACGTACACCCCCAGTGCTACCCGTACTCCGCCGCGGAGGCGCCGCAGCGATACGTGACGTTCTTTCTGCGGGCCATCGGCGTCCGAGCCGTTGCCGCGCCGGACTCCGCGCCCGCGCCTGAGGCCGCTGTTCATCATGGATAAGTCCTTCGGTTCCCCTCGTGCCGCGTCGGCCGCCGTGCTGGCGGGGCTGCTGCTGGCCGCGCCCGTCTCCGGCCAGGCGCCCACACCGCCTGCGTCGTCTTCCACGCCCGTGCGTCGGGTCACCCTCGACGAGGCGCTGCAACTGGCCGAGGGCGGCAGCGAGCAGGTCGCGGCGGCCGAGGCCGGCGTCAAGCGGGCGTCCGGCCAGGTCGACCTCGTGCGCAGCGGCCTGTACCCACAGCTGAACTCGGCGATCGGCTACCAGCGCACGCTGCAGACCCAGTTCGACGGCATCTTCGACACCGACGCGGCGGCGGCGCCCTGTCCGGGGCTGACCGTCAACGCCGGCGCGCCCGTCGATCAGCGCGTGGCCGAACTCGAGCGCTTCCTGCAGTGCCCTCCGGGCAACCCGTTCGGCGGGGGCGGTGACACGGACCTGCCGTTCGGTCAGCTCAACACCTGGACGGCCAGCCTGCAGTTCGCCCAGCGCGTCTACGACGGCGGCACCTTGCGCGCGCAGGAACGACAGGCCCGGGCCGGTCGCGATGCGGCCACGCTGGGCGTCACCACGACGCGCGCGCAGCTCGATCTCGACGTCGCCACCGCGTTCTACGACGCCGCGCTGAGCGACCGTCTCGTGACGATCACCGAGGCCACGCTGACGCAGGCCGGCGAGACGCTGCGTCAGATCGAACTGCAGTTCAAGGTGGGGCAGATTGCGGAGTTCGAAGTGCTGCGGGCCCGGGTGTCGCGCGACAACCAGCGCGCCGCCGTGATCCGCAGCACGATCCAGCGCGACCTCGCCTATCTGCGCCTCAGGCAGTTGATCAACGTGCCGGCCGATCAGCCGCTCGAACTCGATGCCAACCTGACCGAGCCCAACGGCGCGCTGGCCGGTCGGTGGACGGCCGCGCTGGCCGAAGCCGAGGCCGGGTTGAAGGCGCTGGATCGAACGGCGGTCAAGCAGGTCGAAGCGGGTGTGCAGGCCAACGAGGCGGCGGTCGCGGTGACGCAGGCCCAGTTCAAGCCGCAGGTGAGCCTCACCTCGTCGTTCATCGCCTACGCCTACGATCCGCTGCCGGCCTTCAAGCAGCGCGACTGGACCGTCGGCGCCGCCGTGTCGCTGCCCCTGCTGGATGGCGGGCGCCGCAAGGCCAATCGCGCCATCGCCGAGGCCACGCTCGAAGAGAGCCGGCAGCAGTTGCAGCTGGTGCAGGAACTGTCGGACCTGGATCAGCGCAGTGCCCATGCCACGTGGCGGGCCGCACGCGCGGCGTGGGAGGCCTCGTCGGGCACGGTCGAGGAGGCGCAGCGCGCCTATCAGATCGCCGACGTGCGGTATCGCGAGGGCTTGTCGACGCAGCTCGAACTCAATGACGCGCGGCTCGCCCTCGAGCGCGCGGAGGCCTCGCGCGCCCAGGCCGCGCGCGACCTGCAGGTCACGCGCTCGCGACTCGCCCTGCTGCCCGACCTGCCGGTCGGCGGCG
>NZ_JALHPM010000226.1:0-8996 GCF_022842525.1 Luteitalea sp. | reverse complement strand
GGCCGGACGCGCCGCCCGAGCCGCGGCCTTGGCCTGCGCGCGGGCGCGTTCCTCGGCCTTGCGCTTGCGGATGGCCGCGATGCGCTCGGCGATCGGAATTTCGAGCCTGACCTCCGGCTTCGCGGTGTAGTCGAAGTCAGGCAACTGGACGCGCGGCAGCCGCTTGCCGACCACCTTCTCGATCAGGTTCCACTCGCCTTCTTCTTCACGCGAGACGAAGGTGAAGGCCTCACCCGTCGCCTCCGCGCGCCCGGTGCGTCCTACGCGATGGATGTAGTCCTCCGCCGCGACCGGCACGTCGAAATTCACGACGTGCCCCAGTTCGGTGACGTCGATGCCACGGGCCGCGATGTCGGTGGCCACCAGCACCGGATACTCGCCACTCTTGAAGCCCGCCAGCGCGAGGGTGCGCTGCGCCTGTGACCGGTTGCCGTGGATGCGGGCCGCCTTGACGCCCTGCTTCTCCAGGTAGGCCGTGAGGCGATCGGCGCGGTGCTTCGTGCGCGTGAACACCAGCGCCTGCGTCATGACGCCGCGCGCGAGCAACGCCGCCAGCAGCGCGCCCTTGAGATCCTGCGACACGGGGTAGACGGCCTGGGTGATGCCGACCGCGGGGGCTGCCTGCCGCGCGAGATTGATCGTCGCGGGGTTGTTCAGCAGTTCGCGCGTCAGACTGACGATCGGCGCCGGCATCGTCGCGCTGAAGAACAGGGTCTGTCGCGTGCCCGGCAGGTGCTTGAGGACGCGCTTGATGTCGGGCAGGAAGCCCATGTCCAGCATCCGGTCGGCCTCGTCGAGCACGAGGAACTCGAGGCCGGCCAGCTTGGCGTAGGGCGACCGGAAGTGGTCGAGCAGGCGGCCGGGCGTGGCGATGATGACATCCACCCCCCGTCGGAACGCCTGCTCCTGCGGCCCCATGCCGACGCCGCCGAAGACGGCGGCGGCCGTGATCGGCGTGTGGACGGCGAAGGTGTTGAGATCCTCGAGGATCTGGGCGGCCAGTTCGCGGGTCGGCGTGAGCACCAGGGCACGGGTGGTGCCTCGGGGCTGACCGATCAGCTTCTGGAGAATCGGCAGCAGGAATGCCGCCGTCTTGCCGCTGCCGGTCGCGGCGCAGGCCAGGACGTCACGGCCGGCGAGCGCCGGGCCGATGGCATCGGACTGGATGGGGGTCGGACGCGTGAAGCCGAGGTCTTTCAGGGCCCGCGTGAGGCTCGGATGCAGCCCAAGATGGGAAAAAGGCACAGGACAGTCTACCTGCCTCCGCGCTTGGCGCTTCGGCGGGGGCCGCGCGGCCGCGTCACGAGGCGGTCTGGCTTCCGGCCGCAGGCAACAGGAAGTGGGCGCTGACCCCGTGCGCCACGATGCTGGTGGCAACGGTCGTGACCACGATGTTGCTGACGGCGTACGCCGCCTGGCCGCCCAGGCCGTGCTCGAGGGCATACGCCAGGTAGTACAGGCTGCCGATGCCGCGGATGCCGAACCAGCCAATCAGACGGCCCTGCGCCGCCGACGTCGGCGCCCCGATCAGCGCCAGGCGTACGGCGATCGGCCGGACGACCACGATCAGGACGACGGCGACCAGCAGGCCGAAGGCGTCGGCGTGGGAGGCGAGGAGCACGCCGACCAGCACCACCAGCACCACTTCGAGGAGCCGTTCGAGGGTGTCGCCGAAGGTCAGGGTCTCCCCGACCACGACCCCGGCGGCGACCGCCGGGTGGGCCAGGTCGTGCTCGCTGGGCTGGTCGGGCACGACGTCCTCGGCCGGCGGATGCGCCACCTCCGGGTCACCCTCGTCGTGGTCCGGGTGCGGGTCGTCGCGCACGACGCCTCGCTCGGCATGGCGCATCCCGACCCCCGCGGCGAACGCGGCCAGGAACCCCCAGGCGTGCAGGCCCTCCGCCGCGGTGTAGCTGAGGAGAATCAGCGCCAGGCCCAGGAGGTCACTGGGCGCGCGCAGGTCCCGCTGCCAGTGTCGGAGCTGGATCCCCAGTCGTCCAATACCGCGCCCGAGGACATAGCCCACCGCGAGCCCCGCCGGCACCGCCCACAGCAGCCGCGACAGCGCCCAGGGCCCCACCCAGGCACCGAGGTGATCGGCCTGGAGCCACAGCAGACCGAAGACGACGAACGGGAACGCCGTCCCGTCGTTCAGGCCGGCTTCGCCGGACAGGGCGTAGCGCATGCGGTCCCGATCGTCGGCCTCGCTGACCGTGACGGCCCCGGCCAGGACGGGATCGGTCGGCGCCAGGATGGCCGCCGCCGTCATCGCCACGGGCCAGGTCCAGCCCCCGACCAGATGGAGCAGGGCCGCCACGCCGGCGATGGTGAGCAGCATGCCGGGTCCGGCCAGTCGCCAGGGGGCCTGCCAGGCCGGCTCCGTGAAGGGCAGGCGGAGCTTGAGCCCGCCGACGAAGAGCGAGGCGATGACCGCGAACTCCGTCAACTGGAGGAACCAGGGGGTCGGGCCGTCGAGATCGATGGCGAGGGCGCCGAGCCCCGCGGGACCGACCGCCACCCCGATCCCGAGATAGATCATCGCCGTCGTCAGGGGCAGACGACGGACGAGGGCCGAGGAGAGGGCCATGGTGAGGAACAGGCCGCCAGCGGCCGCCATCCATTGCAAATGCGTCACCCTGCCCCCGGATGCAAGCCCGTGACCAATGCCCGAGGCGGATGGCATAGTGAAGCGCGTGGCAGCGCGATCCCGGTTCCTCTCGTCGTTCGGCACGCTCGGCAGCACGCGCACGGTGGCCGCCGTCGGGGCCGTCATGGCGCTGGCGGGCCTGATCCTGCTGTTCTTGGGCCGCACGCCCATCTGCCGGTGCGGCGAGGTCGCGCTGTGGCACGGCCAGGTCAACAGCAGCGGGAACTCGCAGCACGTGTCGGATTGGTACACGTTCTCGCACGTCATCCACGGCTTCCTGTTCTACGGGCTGCTGTGGCTGGTCGGTCGCTGGCGGACCGGGGGCATCCCCCTCGGCCTCCGGTTGGTGGCCGCGGTGATCCTCGAGGCGAGCTGGGAGGTGCTGGAGAACACCGACATGGTGATCAACCGCTACCGCGAGGCCACGATCGCGCTCGACTACTACGGCGACAGCGTGCTGAATTCGCTGAGCGACATCGGCGCCATGGTCCTCGGCTTCGTCCTGGCCGCCCGCCTGCCGATCTGGGTGATCGTCGTCGCCGCCGTCGTGATGGAAGTGGTGGCGGGCTACCTGATCCGGGACAACCTGACGCTGAACGTCCTGATGCTCCTGTATCCGCTGGACGCCGTCCGCCAGTGGCAGCTGGCCGCTCCCCCCGGCTGACCCTTCCGCCCTCCGTCCTACCTCCGTCCTCGCTCCTCAGTCCTCCGTCCTCCCGCGTGATTCACCACTGGTCGTACCAGTGATAGACTCCGATATCCAGATCACAGCAACATCGGGAGACGTCCGTCGAGGCGTGCCCGTGCATGGAGGCCAGACGTGGCAGAACAACAGCAAGGCAATGGCATGTCGCGGCGCGAGTTTGCGTCCCGGCTCGGCGTGACCGCAGCGGTGGTGGCCGCTGGGGGACACTTCCTCCCCTCGACCGCACAAGCCGCGGCGCGCATTCAGGGCGCCAACGACAAGCTGGTGCTCGCGAGCATCGGCGTCCGCGGGCAGGGCAATGCGCTCAAGCGCGGGTTCGCCAAGATCAAGGGCGTCGAGATCAAGACGCTGGCGGACGTGGATCTGAATCTGGAGGCCGAGCGCGTCAACGACAAGGCCCTGGCCGACGTCGCGACGTTCAAGCCCACTTTCGTGCAGGATTTCCGCCGGGTCCTCGACGACAAGGACATCGACGGGGTGATCATCGCGACGCCCAACCACTGGCACGCGCTGATGACGGTGATGGCCCTCGAGGCCGGCAAGCACGTCTACGTCGAGAAGCCCTCGTCCTACACCATCTGGGAAGGGCGCCAGGAAGTCGAAGCGACGAAGAAGTACGGCAAGATCGTCCAGGTCGGCACGATGAACCGCAGCCGCCCGGCCGTCCGTCAGGCGATGCAGTTCCTCAAGGATGGCGGCATCGGCAAGGTCTACATGGCCCGCGGCCTGTGCTTCAAGCCCCGCCCGTCGATCGGCAAGTATCCCGATGGCCCGCTGCCCGCGGGCGCCACGTACAAGCTGAATGTCGAAGGCCGTCCCGAGCCGAGCTGGGATGCCGCCTACCTGTCGAAGGTCGACTACGACCTCTGGCTCGGTCCGGCCGCCAAGACGCCCTTCAACGTCAACCACTTCCACTACAACTGGCACTGGCACTGGGCCTACGGCAACGGCGACACCGGCAACCAGGGCCCGCACCAGTTCGACATCGCGCGCTGGGGCCTCGGCAAGAACGAGCACCCCGTCAAGGTCGCGTCGATGGGCGGCTACTACGGCCCCGAGTCGAGCCAGAACACGCCGAACGTCCAGACGTCGCTGTTCGAGTACGCCGATGGCACGGTGCTCGAGTTCGCCACGCGCGGTGAAGCGACCAACGAGGAGGGCTCGGTCAAGATCGGCAACCTCTTCTACGGCAGCGAGGGCTGGATGTGGGTCGATGGCGACGGCCGCAAGTGGCAGTCGTACAAGGGCCGGAGCAAGGAAGAAAAGGGCCCCGGCTCGGAAGCGCCGCCCAGTTCCGGTGGCAGTGACCCGCTCGTCCTCTTCAGCATCGAGACGCCGCACTACCAGAACTTCGTCGATGCCATCCGCGCCAACGACCCGACGAAGCTGACGTGCGACGTCATGGAGGGCCACCTGTCCTCCGCGCTGCCGCACCTGGCCAACATCTCGTACCGCGTCGGCCGCCAGTTGCAGTTCGACGGCAAGACCGAGACGTTCGTCAACGACCGCGAAGCCGACAAGCTCCTGACCCGCGAGTACCGCAAGGGCTTCGAGATCAAGCCCATCGCGCGCACCGAGTAGCGCCACCGCCAGCGATCGACCGCGGCCCCGGCGTCCACGCGACGTCCGGGGCCGTCGTGCGTCCGGGTATCGAACCGCTACAGCCTTGTGAGGCACGTCGTGCGTGACCTATGATGCGACGGCTTCCCGTCATGCCCAGTCACCGCCGATGATCGACATGCCCGCCGTGGCGCCGCTCGTGCTGCTCGTCGACGACTACGCCGACGCGCGCGAGATGTACGGGTTCTACCTGACCCGTCGCGGCTATCGCGTCGAGGAGGCGGCCGATGGACACGAGGCGCTGGCCAAGGCGCTCGGCCTGCTCCCGGACGTCATCCTCATGGACCTGTCGCTGCCTGGGATCGATGGCTGGGAGCTCGCCCGGCTGCTCAAGAGCGATCCGCGGACGACCGCGATTCCCATCGTGGCCCTGACCGCCCATGCGTTGAATGGCGAGGAGGCGCGGGCGCGCGATGCCGGCTGCGATGCCTTCGTCACCAAACCGTGCCTGCCCCAGGCGCTCGCCGCGGAGCTCGAGCGCGTCCTGCACGCCGCCGGGCTGCCCTCCTGACACGTCCTCGGCACCCCTCCGCCTCTCGTCGACGCCCTGCGCGCTGAGCGCGGCGTAGCGGGTTCACGCCCGTGATCGTCGCCTGGCCGGCAACCTGCGTCACAATGGTGGGTATCGACACTCCGAACGCCGGTCCCTGCCGGTTCGTCATCCCCGAGGTGGCCCCCGATGCGTAACGCGCCACCCCGCAAGGACGGACCGGCCGCGCTGGTGTACGTGCACGGCGTCGTGCGCGCCGCCGCGGCGCCCCGGCTCGGGCGGACGCCAGGCATGCCAGGAGCGACCGGGGGCCCGCGCATGGTGCCCGTGGCGGCGGGGTACTGGATGGTCGTGTCGGACGTGCCAGACACGCTGTACGGCGACGAGCCCCTGCGTCGACAGATCGAGGACCTCGTGTGGCGGGAGCGCTGCGCCGCCGTCCATCGCGACGCCCTGGGCCGCGCGATGCGTGGCGGACCGGTGGTGCCCCTGCGGCTCTTCACCATCTTCACCAGCGAAGCGGGCGCCGTCAGTCACGTGCAGGCCACACTGCCGACGCTGACCGCGCGACTGGACCACCTGGAGGGGCGCGTCGAGTACGGCGTGCAGCTCTCGCACGCGCCGCTGATGCCGCTGGCCGGACGCCAGGGACGCGAAACCGCGCCGCGCGCGCAGGTGCTGGCGCTCATCGGTCCGAGAGCCGTCGACGTCCGGGAGCGGCCGCGGCCCGCAGGCCCCGGGCGCGTGTGGCTGGACCTCGCCGTCCTGGTGCCAGCGATCGAGGGCCCGGCCTTCGTGCGGGCGGTGCGGACCGCCGACCGCGACCTCCGGGCCGGCGGGCACGAACTCGCCCTCACCGGCCCCTGGCCGCCGTTCAGTTTCGCCACGACGGAAACGTGACGGATCTGTCGACGCGACTACCGTGAGCCGGCGCCGACGCCGCACAACTCGCCGTCACGTGCGACGAGGGTGTGGAACGTACTGCGCTGCGCGTCCGCCGTGCCGGACTCGATCACCAGCCCGAGCTGCTGGGCGTCGAAGGTGTCGAACCACTCGTCCCAGCTGATGCGCGCCAGCGCCTCCCCACTGCTGAACCCGGGAAAATCGAGTCGGATGCGTCCTGGGATGCGAACGCCGTCGTGGCAGACGACGCAGGACGGCTTGGCCGTGCGTGCGTCGGCCCACGCCCTGATGCGGCGATGATCGGTCAGGACCTCGCTGAAGGCCATCTGTGTGTGCTCCTTGGTGCGCGCGAAGACGCCGTGCGCCAACTACGAAGCCACTGCAATGACCGTGCCTGCGTCAGAACGGCCAGTCGAAGCCGATGAGCGGGAAGATGCCGTTCTGCTCGTTGACCTCGGCCATGTTGCGCGTGCGGTTCCAGCCGAGGGTGGCGAAGTTCTTCCGGTTGGTCAGGTTCTGCGCGCCGGCGAAGAAGGTCACCCGCTGTCCGCCGATGGTGAACGCCCGGTCGATGCGGGCGTCGAGGCGGAAGTAGTCGTCGGCGCGGAGGCCGTTGACCTGGCTCAACTCGAAGACGCCGCGGTTCTGGGCGGTCGAGGTGACGAGGTCGAAGGGCGTGTACGGGCGCCCCGACAGGTACACGGCCCGGGCCGAGGCCTGCCACTTCTCCGTGAACAGCCAGGATCCCGTGAGGTTGACGACCACCGGATAGTCGAACGACCCGGGACGCAGCACCTGGTCGAGTCCGGCGTGCCTGGCGCGCGAGGCGGCGATGCTGGCCTGGCCGTACCACCGGCCGCCGGGCTTGCGTTCGGCCAGCAGCTCGATGCCCGTGACCTCGCCCTTGCCGGCACTCAGCAGCGGGAACAGGATGTCGCGCGTGGCGAAGGTGTCACCGATGTTGGCCAGCGACAGCTGCGGGATATCGGCCGCCACCGGGTAGTTGTCGTAGGTCTTGCGGTACGCCTCGACGGTGGCACGCATGCGGCCGGCGCTGCTGTAGCTGACGCCGGTGACGAAGTGATCCGCCTCGAAGGGCACGAGGTCGCGATTCTGATCGAAGGCCGCGAGGAAGAGGAAGAACGGCTGCTGGTAGTACCGACCGTAGCTGCCGCGCCACGACCAGCGGTCGTTGAACGCATAGCTGACACCGGCGCGCGGGCTGACCTTGGTCGACGACAGGTAGTCGTAGTGGTCGAGCCGTGCGCCGTAGGTGACGTTGAGGCGGGACGTCAGGTCCTGCGTCGCCTGGACATACAGGCCCGCCTGTGAGGACGTGAAGCTGCGCGTCAGCGAAAACGGCGCGAAGCCGGGTTCCCGGACGTACGGGCTGTCGTTGCCGAACGGCGAGGCCGTGTCGTAGTCGATGCGGAACAGCTTGAGGCTGCCGCCGGCCTGCAGCTTGACGCGCCGGCCCAGCGTCGACGTCAGGTCGTACTTGATCGTCGTCTCGTCCTCGCCGGAGTTCTCGCGGAACACGATGGGGCTGTTGGCGATGACGTCCTCGGCCGGCACGTCGGGCGGCACGACGCCGCCGAACGCCAGATCCTTCACCTGCTGGTCGACGCGCGCCGTCGAGTAGGTCACGCCGAGCAGCCCCACCGAACGCTCGCCGAGGAGGCGCTGCCAGTTGATGCCGGTCGCCGAACGACGCCCGTCGTAGCGGATGTCGAACGTGTTGATCTCGTCCTCGATGTCCTCGGTGTCGTTCGACCGCCCGAGCCGGATGTCGTCGAAGCCCGTGACGTTGATGATCCAGATGCGGTCCTTCGGCGTCAGGTCGTACACCGCCTTGGCGTTGACCGTGTACAAGGTCGGCACCCCGCCGAACCCGACATCGTCCGAGAACACGTCCAGGATGCTGCGACGCGCCGAGACGACCCACGACCCCTTCCGCCCCGGCAGCGGCCCCTCGGCGATGCCGCCCGCCCCGGCGAAGCCGAACGTGGCGCGACCACCCACCCGCTCGCGACTGCCCTCGCGCTGCGTGATCTGCAGGACGCTCGACGTGCGGTTGATGTAGGGCGCGGGATACCCGCCGGTCAGGAACGTGACGTCCTGGATGAGGTTGGCGTCGAGGATGCTCACCGTGCCCCCCGCCGACGCGAAGTTCGCGAAGGTGTTGATGTTGGGGATCTCGATGTTGTCGACGACGAACAGGTTCTCGAGCGGACTGCCCCCGCGCACGATGATGTCGTTGCGGAAGTCGTTGGTGCCGATGACGACGCCGGGCAGGGTCTGGACGTACCGCGAGATGTCCTGGAGGGCGGCGGCGTTGGTGAGGATCTCGGCCTGCTGAATCAGGAAGGCCGAGTTCTTGATCTCTTCCGGGGCCACGAAGGCCGAGGCGGTGACCGTCACGGTCTGCGTCAGACCCTCGAGCGACGGCAGGGTCACCTCGACGCGCCCCTCGAGGCCGGCGCGCACCGTGACAGGGTCGCTCTGGATCGGCGCGGCGCCCGCGGGCGTGATTTCGAGGCGATACGCCCCGCCCCTGACGTCAGGGATGCGGAAGCGGCCGTCCGGGCCGCTCACCGCGCATTGCGACGTCTCGATGACACACACCGCGA
>NZ_JALHPM010000225.1:0-9089 GCF_022842525.1 Luteitalea sp. | reverse complement strand
ATCACCGGCGCCCGCGTCGACGCCCTCGAGGCGGCGCAGGCAGGGGCCGTGCGACTCGACGTGCAGCCCGGGGACCCGCTCGGTCGCACCGGCACGCGCGCGCCGGTGGACGCCCGCCTCGACGCCGGTCAGTCGCGCGTGAGCCTCACGCTGCGCGGCCGCCCGTACCTCACGGACGAACCCGGCCTCGTCCTCGTCTTTCTCAGCACGCGCGGCGAGTTCCTCGGGTGGCGGGCCGGGCGCTCACCCGCGCATCTGGACGGCGCGCCGCTCGGCGCCGCACCCGATGCCCGCGTGGACGCCATCGCGGCGCTGCCGTGTCTCGACCTGCCCGGCGACGGCGCCACCGACATCACCCGGCTCGCCTCCACGGGAGCGCTGGGCGTGACCTGGCCCTCGGCCGGCCGCCTCGACCTCGCGTTGACGCGTCGGCCCGACCATGACAATCGAGACGTGCGTCTCGCCGACACGGCGGCAGACGTCCGCGGCGTCCAGCTCCGTCGGGCCAGCGCGCCGCCAGCCATCGTCACGCTCGAGGCCGCTCACGCCCTGTCGACCGGGATCGATCTGCGTGGGGCGGTGACGCAGGCCAGCGTCTCGGCGAGTGCGCCTGTCCGCCTCTGCGGAGCCTGGCCCATGCCGCGCGCGCTCGACCTCGCACGCCTGCCTCTGGCCCTCGGGATCGCGCCGCGCGACGACGCGCGACTCGGCGATGGCTGGCACGACGCCGAGGGACAGATCGAGGGTGGGTTCTTTCGATGGATGTCCGGGCCGCGCGCGGACCTGCTCCTGCCCCTGCGGACCCCCCTGTCGTTGTCCCTGAGCGTCGACGCCCAGGCCCCGGCCACACCAGCACCGACCGACGACGTCCGCCTGCTCGTGAACGGTCGGGACCTGGGCCCCAGGGCCCTCCTGCCGACCAGAGGCCTGTACACCTTCGTGATTCCCGCCGAGGCGCTGCGGGCCGGCATGAATACGCTGACCCTCGTCACCACCCGCGCCGTGCGCCCTGCCGACCAGTCCCCTGGCGCCGATGCCCGTCGTCTCGGGCTGCTGGTGCGCGGCTTCACGCTGGACGCGGCTCCCGCCAACGCACGGAAATAGCGGCCCCTCTATCAAATCCTCCGGACCGCCCCCTCCTTGTTCGTACCCGCGAGATGGCCCGCTGGTGGCCATGCGATCCGCGGGACGTCACGCGAGGTCGTATCCATGTCCCGTGCCCTGTCGTTCGCGATGCTGTGCCTCTGCGCCGGCGCCGCCCTCTTCACACCCGCCGTCGCCCACGGCGCCCCGTCGCTCACCACGTGGCTCTTCGCCGAGGGATCCACCAACGGTTCGTTCGGCTTCGAGCAGGAGATCCTGATCGGCAACCCGAATCCGACGGCGGTCACCGTCACCTTCGAACTCTTCACGCAGGACGGGCAGTCGCTCGCACCGGTCTCACGCACGATCGCGCCGCGCGCCCGCTTCACCGAGAGCATTCGCGCCATCGCCGGTGACCGGGCCGGCGTCGCCCTGCGTCTCACCTCCACCCTCCCCATCGTCGCCGAGCGGACGATGTACTGGGGCGGCGGCCTCTTCCGGCCCGAAGTGAAGGGCTATCGCGGTCGCGTCAGCGACATGCGTGGTGGCCACAGCGAGCATGGCACCGACGATGGCTCGCGCACGTGGTACTTCGCCGAGGGCGAGGGCAAGTTCTTCAACACCTTCATCTCGGTGGCCAATCCCGGCACGAGCCCGGCCAGCGTCACGGTCTCGTACCGCGACGACAGCGGCACGGAAGTGACGCAGGTCGAGGTCGTGCCGTCGCGGTCGCGACACACGTTCTGGCCGACGGCCGTCCTCAGCCCGCGCCTGCGTTCCGGGCGCGCCGGCTTCTCGACCGTGGTCACGTCGGACATGCCGGTGGTGGCCGAGCGCCAGATGTACTGGGGCAACGAAGCGCCGTCGGGCATCCGCGGCGGACATGCCGCCATGGGCGTCACGACGCCGTCGGCCCAGTGGCTGTTCGCCGAGGGCATCCAGGGCAGCCTCACGCCCGGCGCCGATCCGTCCTACGAGACGTTCGTCCTGCTCCTCAACCCGACCACCGCCCCCATCGACGTGACCGTCGAGTTCTTCGGCCAGGCCGGGCTCAAGCTGGCCGAGGTGACCCGCTCGGTCGGGGCTGGGGCTCGCGGCGGCGTCTGGGCCCGCGAGGTGCCCGCGCTGCTGAACCGTGCCTTCGCCATTCGTGCGTCGGCGGCAGTGCCCTTCGTGGCCGAGCGCGCGGTCTACTGGCGCGGCCTCTCGGAGGGGACGGCCACGGCGGGGGCCACCGAGCCGGCCCGCCAGTGGGGGTTCGCCGAAGGCCTGCAGGGCGGCTTCCTCAAGTACCAGGACGATGACGACGACGACAAGCGCCGGTTCAACACGTTCTTCCCGATTTACAACCCCGGCGCCACGCCGGCGACGGTGACGGTGCACTTCTACACCGAGGGGGGCAACACCGGGGTGACCAGGACCATCACCGTCCCGGGCCAGTCGCGCGAGACGGTGTGGACGCTGCTCTACGACGAACTCGCCAACGCGCGGTTCGCGACCTTCTTCTCCTCCGATCAGCCGGTGGTCGTCGAACGCGTCGTCTACTGGGGGCGAGGCAACAAGGCCGGCCACGCCTCGCTGGGCGTGCCGCTGCCCGACTCGCTCGTGCTCACGGGTGCGACCACACTGCGCGCCGCCCCGACGGCCACGGTGCGGGAGATCGAGCCCTCGAGCGGTCCCGTGAGCGGCGGCACCGTGGTCGAGATCGAAGGCAGCGGCTTCGGCAACACCGAACTCGGGACGCAGGTCCTGTTCGGCGCGCAGCCGGCACGGGTGTTCGAGGTGGAACACGACCGCGAGATCAAGGCCATCACCCCGCCGGGGGCGCCTGGTCGGGTCGATGTCACCGTCATCACGCGCGGTCGGACGATCGTCATCCCGAATGCCTTCACGTATGTCGCCGACGGCACGAACACGCCGGGCGGATCGTCCTCCGGCACGCCGTCCGCGCTGAAGGTCGAGATCGAGCCCCGCTGGGGACCGCGGGCCGGCGGTACCCGCGTCAAGATCGAGGTCGAGCACACCACGAGCGTCCTGATCGACGCCTCCAGCCAGGTCTTCTTCGGTGGCGTCCTGGCGCGCACCGACGAAGTCGAACCCAACGAGATCAAGGTGTTCGCGCCTGGCGGGGCGGTCGGCAAGGTCGAAGTCACGGTCGTGACGCGCGGCCAGGTCGTGGCACGCGGGATGTTCGAGTACTTCTGAGACACACGCCCTGAACCCTTCGCAGCCGCCCCCCGGGCGGTTGCTCGCCCCCGCCCGGACATGGCCCTCCCCGTGTCCGGGCGCGGGGTTCCTCTCTGGTCCCCACCCGACCAAACCTGCCGCTGAGTCGTCTTGACCCCGCAGTGCCGCGAGTGCAGGGCGGGCGCGCCGGGTAATCTCTTCCGCATGGATTCCCGACGCCGCCTGCCGGACGCCCGGCACCGGAGGGGTTTCCGCCGCGACCACGTCGATGTTTTCCGGCCTCGGCGGCCAGACGCGCTCCGGCCTGGCTCTTGCACCTGCGGGGTGAGCGACGTCCGCGACGCGCTCGGCAGGCGCCAGCGCCCGGACGGCCTCCACGACATTTCGACGCCGGTGAGCCTTCGCCTCGACGATGAGGGCTCGTATAGTAGAGCTGTATCCGCATCTGTCGGTGCCCCGGCCACCGAGTGGCTGATGCGACGCCCAACCATGAGGTCGTTCATGTACCAACTCGCGAAACGGGCGGTGCTGGCGCTGTGTGCCACCGTCGCCCTCTCCCTCCCCACGCCCGCCCACGCGCAGGATTTCACCACCTGGCTGTTCGCGGAAGGTTCCACGAGCGGTCTCCTCGGGTTCGAGAAGGAACTCCTGCTCGCCAACCCCAACACCAGTGCCGTCACCGTCACCATCGCCGCCTTCACGCAGGACGGCGAGGCCATCACGCCGTTCACGCTGACGGTGGCGGCCCTGAGTCGCGCCGGCGTCAACGTCCGCTCGATTCCGGGCGTCGGCGATCGCGCCGGCATCGCCCTGCGCGTGACGGCCACGGCGCCGATCATCGCCGAGCGCACCATGTACTGGGGCGGCGGGTTGTTCCGCGGCGGACGCCTCTGGACCAGCCCCGTCAACGACATGCGTGGCGGCCACAACGAGAAGGGGGTGCCGGCCGGCGCCTTCACCTGGTACTTCGCCGAGGGCGAAGGCAAGTTCTTCAACACCTTCATCTCGGTGGCCAACCCGAACGGCGTCGACACGCGCGTCCGCGCCCGCTACCTCGATGACCGCGGCAACGCCTTCACCCAGGAAGAGACCGTGCCGGCCAATGCCCGCCGGACCTTCTGGCCCACCGCCGTCCTCAGCCCGCGCTTCCAGGCCGGCCAGGCCGGCTTTGCCACCATCGTCGAATCCATCGACGATGCGGCCACGGGCCTGACGCGCCAGCCGATCGTCGCCGAGCGCCAGATGTACTGGGGCCCCGGCGCCCCCTTCGGCATCCGCGGCGGCCACGCTGCCATGGGCATCACCGCGCCGTCGGCCCAGTGGCTGTTCGCCGAGGGCGTCCAGGGCGGCACGCTCAACTTCGACACCTACGTCCTGCTGTTCAACCAGAACACCACCCCGGCCACCGTCTCGGTGAAGTTCTTCGGCGACAACGGCACCCTGCTGGCCGAGGTCGCGCGCACCATCCCGGCCCTGGCCCGCGACAACGTGCCCTCGTCGGTCGTGCCGGCCCTGGCCAACACCGCATTCGCCATCCAGGTGGATGCGTCGCAGCCGATCATCGCCGAGCGCGCCGTCTACTGGCGCGGGTTGCTCGAAGGCCATGCCACGGCGGGCGCCGCCACCGCGTCACTGAAGTGGGGGTTTGCCGAGGGGCTGCAGGGCGGCTTCCAGATGTACCAGGACGCCAACGCCACCGACAAGCGTCGCTTCAACACCTTCTTCCCGCTCTACAACCCGGGGACGACCGCCGCGACGGTCACCGTGTACTTCTACACGGAAGGCGAGAACACCGGCGTGACCAAGACGGTCACCGTGCCGGGGCGTTCGCGCGCGACGGTGTGGCCGCTGGTCTACCCGGAACTGGCCAACGAGAAGTTCGCGACGTTCTTCTCCTCGACCGTCCCGGTCGTGGCCGAGCGCGTCGTGTACTGGGGCAACGGCTTCACGGCCGGTCACGCCTCGCTCGGCACCCCGCTGCCCGACACGTTCCTGCTCACCGCGCCGAGCCTGCCGCCGGCCGCGCCGGGCGGCACGATCACCGTCACGCCCAACCGCGGTGTGCCGAGCGGCGGCACCGTCGTCGAGATCGACGGCACCGGCTTCGGCCACAACGACGATGGCAAGACGCGCGTGCTGTTCGGCGCCACGCCGGCCGCGTCGTTCGAAGTCGAGACCGACACGCTGATCCGCGCGGTGACGCCGCCGGGCACCACGGGCAAGGTCGACGTCACCGTCGAGACCAACGGCGTCGCGGTCACCGCGCCCCAGGCGTTCGAGTACTTCGACAAGAATGCCGCCGGCCCGGCCATCAGCTTCGGCGATCAGTACAGCCTCGTCGAGTCGGTGGCGCTGGCGCGGCCCAACGACCTGTTCAACTCGTGCACGGAGCACGCGGGTGGCAACAACAACTTCATGTTCGAAGTGGTCGCGGCGCTGCGCAACAAGTTCCAGAGCGATCGCTGGGGCCTCAACTGGAAGCGCGGCAATGTCGGCGACCTGTCGCAGGACATCGTGAACTACTACAACGGCCCCGTCGGCGGCAACAAGCGCAACAGCACCGCCGTGCGCATCTACGACATCATCGGTGGCCACTGCGGCAACCGGCCCGGCCCGTTCTGGGTCGATCAGACGGGCCCCACGGCCGCCGCCGGCGCCATCGGCCGCTGGACGGTGGATCCGATGTGCGGCATCGCGCGCTATCGCGACGCCAAGTTCACCAACGGCGAGTGGATGTTCCCCGAGTGCCGCTAGGCCTCGACTGACGCTCGAGCTCGACACGCCAACGGGGCGCTTCCCACTGCGGGGGGGCGCCCCGTTGGTCGTTCATGGGCTGGCCGCGACGCGTCTGAACCGTACGCTGGATCAGTTAGGCAGTACTGACGAGTCATCGCTGCGGTCGTGATTGCAGAGGCCCTCGCGGCTGCCTATAGTGCGAAGACCCCGTCACCTGATGACACCCGTCATCGTTCATCTGACGCGGGTCTCCCACGAGGCCTCCCCCATGTTCGCTTCCCGATATCTCGCGACGGCGTGTCTGTTGGCTGCGGCGCTGTGCAGCGTCGCCCCGGCAACCGCCGACGCCCAACCCGATCTCCGGCGGTGGTACTTCGCCGAGGGATCGACCAACTCGGTTCCCGGCTTCGCCTTCGAGGAAGAGATCCTCATCGGCAATCCCGGCGGCAGTCCCGCCTCCGTCACGCTCCGGTTCCTCCCTGCCGCGGGGGGCACGCCGGTCGTCGGCATGACCGTTGTGGCGCCGTTCAGTCGCCAGGGCATCAACGTCCGTCAGTTCATCCCGCGCGGCGATACGGCCCTCGAAGTGATCTCCGACGTCAACGTCGTCGTCGAGCGATCGATGTACTGGGGACGGGGCCTGTTCAACTTCGGTCCGGCCTACTACGGGCCGGGGCCCATCACGGACCTGCGGGCCGGTCACAACGTGATGGGGGTCAATGCCCCGCAGTCCCGCTGGATGTTCGCCGAGGGCGCCATCGGCGGTCCGCGCGGTTTCCAGACCTACGTGCTGATCAGCAACCCGTCGGCCACCGATGCGGCGACCGTCCACGTCAACTTCCTGACCAGCGAGGGCGGTCGGCTGATCGAGGGTGTCACGCTGCCGCCGGGGACGCGGCAGACGGTGTGGGCCAACGGCGTCTTCGCGCGCCAGATCGGCCTCGACCGTGCCGACTTCGCCATCGACGTCGAATCGGTCAACGGTGTGCCGATCGTGGCCGAGCGGGCGATGTACTGGGACCAGGGGCTCAACGGCGGGCACGCCGCCGCCGGCGTCCAGGGACATCCGGTGTGGTACTTCGCCGAGGGCGCGCAGGGAGGGCCCGCCGCCTTCGATACCTACGTCCTGCTCTACAACCCGAGCACGACCGACGCCATCGACGTGAGTGTGGAGTTCTTCGGCGCCGCGGGCGTGGCCAAACAGGTCACCGAGCGCATCCCGGCGCAGTCGCGGCGCAACGTCTACGCCGGCCTGTGGCCCGCCGAGCTCGCGGGCATGGACAAGACGTTTGCCATTCGTGCCAGCAGCACGGGCGGTCAGCCCTTCGTGGCCGAGCGCGCCGTCTACTGGCGCAACTTCCGTGAAGGCACGGCCTCGGCTGGCGTGACGGCGCCCGCGCGGAAGTGGGGCTTTGCCGATGGCCAGGAGGGCGGCTTCGCGCAGTTCCAGGACCCGGCCGATCCGAACTGGCGCCCGTTCAGCACCTACTATCTGGTGCTCAACCCGACGGCCGACCCGGTGTCGGTGCGGGCGGTGTTCTACGTCGAGCCCGGTGCCGGGGCCGGCCCTGGCGCGGGGGCCGAGACGACGATCCAGTTGCCGCCGTTCTCGCGGCGCACCGTGTCTCCGGCCGACCACCCGGCGCTGCACAACCGCAAGTTCGCGGCCTTCTTCGAGGCGAGCGGCCCCGTCATCCTGGAGCGCGCCCTGTACTGGGGCGAGGGGCTGCAGGCGGGCCACGCCAGTGCCGGGGCGGTGCTGCCCGATGCGATGCCGTTCCTCGCGCCGCCAACCGCGACCGACGCCCCGACCCTGACCGGCATCACGCCCAACCGCGGCGCCCCGAGCGGCGGCACCGTCGCCACCATCACCGGCACCGGCCTCGGCCTGCTGTCATGGAGCGGCGGCGAGACGACGCTGGCCTTCGGCATCACGCCGGTGCCGCGGCAGAACATCACCGTGCTCAACGCCAACACCATTCGCGTGGTGACGCCCCCGAGCGGCCGTGGCGTGTCGAGCGTCCTGGTCAACACGCGTGGCGTACCCCTCGAACTGGTGGGCGCCTTCGAGTTCGTCGATCCCAATCTGGCGGGACCGCCGGTGGCCTACGGTGACCTGCTGGGCGTGGTGGCCCAGGTCGCGGCGCAGCGGCCGGGCGACCTGCAGAACTCGTGCGCGACCAACACCTTCATGTTCGAAGTCGTGGCCGAACTGCGTCGGCGGTTCCAGACCAACCGCTGGGGCCTGAACTGGAAGCGCGGGGTGCTTGGTGACCCGTCGCAGGACATCGTCACCTACTACGCCGGCCCCGAAGGCACGCCGATGCGCAACAGCACCGACGTGCGGTTGTACGACATGATCGGCGGCCACTGCGGCGCGCGGCCGTCGCCGTTCTGGGTGGACCAGACCGGTCCCACGCGCGCCGCGGGCACCGTCGGCCGATGGACCACTGATCCGCTGTGCGCACAGCCAGCCTACCGTGACGCACGGGCCGCGAGCGGCGCCTGGCTGTTCCCCGAGTGCCGCTGACCGCAGCGGGCTGTAGTGTCGAGCTTCGCGAGGGAGGCGGCGGAACCTGATTGCGGACCATGCAAGTCGCACTTATAGTGCTTGAGGCTGGACGTCTGGCGGCGCAGCAACGCGCCGTCAGCCTGGCCTTTCCCACGAGGTCATTGCATGTTCCAAGCGGTTCGACTCGCGACGGTCGGCGTGTGCGCCGTCCTCGCGCTCCTGACGACAACGACTCCTGCCCGTGCGCAGGATTTCACCACCTGGCTGTTCGCGGAAGGTTCCACGAGCGGTCTCCTCGGGTTCGAGAAGGAACTCCTGCTCGCCAACCCCAACACCAGTGCCGTCACCGTCACCATCGCCGCCTTCACGCAGGACGGCGAGGCCATCACGCCGTTCACGCTGACGGTGGCGGCCCTGAGTCGCGCCGGCGTCAACGTCCGCTCGATTCCGGGCGTCGGCGATCGCGCCGGCATCGCCCTGCGCGTGACGGCCACGGCGCCGATCATCGCCGAGCGCACCATGTACTGGGGCGGCGGGTTGTTCCGCGGCGGACGCCTCTGGACCAGCCCCG
>NZ_JALHPM010000224.1:0-9290 GCF_022842525.1 Luteitalea sp. | reverse complement strand
CGCTCGGCGTGCGCACCGCCGACGGCGCGCCCCTGCCGAAGGCCGAGATCGCGGCGTCACTGCTGCGCACCGACTCGGGCGCGTTCCTCGTGTATCCGAACTACGAGGCGTTGCTCAGCTACAACTGCGCCAATGCCTACGCGATGGCCGTGGCGCACCTGGCCGACCGCATCGCCGACACGGATCCCCTGCCCACCGCGGCGAAGAAGAAGCCCGTCAGAAGGAAGAAACGACGGTAGGCAGGACGGAGGAATGAGGAGGGAGGAAAGAGGTAGGACAGAGGTGAAAAAGGGGAAAGACCTCCGTCCTTCCTCCTCGGTCCTCCGTCCTTCTTGCCGTTGTCTACAGGCCGCAGACCGACTCGGCCGACGAGACCGACACGGCGCCGGCGCTCTCCTCGACCTTGAGGTCCTTCACCACGCCGTCCTCGATCACCGCGGCGTAGCGCTTGCTGCGCGTGCCCAGCCCGAAGCCGGATCCGTCGAGCTCGAGGCCGGCGGCCTTCGTGAACTCGGCGTTGCCGTCGGCCAGCATCAGGACCTTGCCCTGCGCGCCGGCGGACGCGGCCCACGCATCCAGCACGAACTGGTCGTTGACCGCCACGCAGGCGATCGTGTCCACACCCTGCGCCTTGATGGCGTCGTGGTTCTTCACGTAGCCGGGCAGGTGCGTCTTGTGGCACGACGGGGTGAAGGCCCCAGGCACCCCGAACAGCACCACTTTCTTGCCGCCGAACACGTCGGCAGTCGTGAGTTCCTTCACACCCTCCGGCGTCATCGTGCGGAAGGTGGCGGCAGGCAGGCGATCTCCAATGGTCAATGACATGACCGTCGAGTCTACCTCAGGGCCCCGGCCTGCTTCTCGAGACCAGCCAACTCGCCCCGCAGGTCCTCGAGCCGCTGGAAGGCGTCGCGGCCGGGGCGCTGGTCGGCCTGGTTGGCCATCCGCCACACGCTCGAGAGCTGGTCGATCAGCATCGGCTGCGGGTAGCTGCCGCTGGCCGTCACGAGCTGCGTCCGGAGCGTGGCGGCCGCTCGCGCTTTCGCCGCATCGCCACCGGCGGCCACCTCGGCCAGCCGTGCGCTGAGCGCCAGCGCCCGGGACGCCGTCTCGCGGACGCTGACCAGCAGCTGGTGCTGCGCCTCCAGGTCGGCCTGTGTGACGCCATCGGCCGTCACACGCGGGTCGAGTCGCACCCGCAGCGGCTGCGTGCCGGCGACCGACCCGTCCACCGTCAGACGCACCGAGTAGACGCCCGGGACGACCATGGGCCCGACACCACCCCCGTCGGGATTGGCAGCGGTCGGCAGGCCCGGCAGCCGGAGGTCCCAGGCGAACCGATGCGCCCCCCTGGTGCGCCCCGGCCCAGCCACCGCGGGTCGACGACGCCCCGGCGCTCGCATGCCCTGCGCCGGTGTGGTCGCCGGCGTGCCCGAGGCCGTCGTGTAGGTGCGGATCTCCTTGCCGCTGCCGTCGAGGATCGCCAGCGACACCGACTGCGCCTCCGTGGGCAGGACGTAGTCGATGGTCGCCACGGCGCCCGGGTAGTCGGGCGTCTTGGACGTCGCGACGCTGGTTGCCAGGCGCGCCCGCGTCGCCTCGCGCGGCGCGAGCAGCACCGGGGTCGTTGGCGCGGCCTTCCACTGGTACAGGCGCGAGAGGTCGTCGAGCACCCAGAAACCGCGCCCCATCGTCGACACCACGAGATCCCTGCGGTGCACACGCAGGTCCGTGACGGGAGTGACCGGGAGGTCGAGCTGCCAGCGCTGCCAGGCGGCGCCGTTGTCCCACGAGAGGTACATCCCGAACTCGGTGCCGGCATACAGCAGCCCGGCGCGGTTGGGGTCTTCGCGCACCACGCGCACGGGCGTGCCGGACGGGATGCCGTTGCGGCCATCGGTCAGGCGCGTCCAGGTGCGGCCGTAGTCGTCGGTCCGATAGACGTACGGCTCCCAATCACCGAGCAGGTAGCGGTAGTAGGCGATGTAGCTCGAGCCCTTGCGATGCGACGACGGATCGATCTGCTGCACGCGGCCGCCTGGCGGCAGATCCTTCGGCGTCACGTTGGTCCACGTCTTGCCATCGTCGCGCGACACGAAGACCGGCCCGTCGTTGGCGCCCGACCACAGCACGCCCTTCTCGATCGGCGACTCCTCGAACGCGTAAATCGTCGCGTACACTTCCTCGCCCGTGATGTCGCGCGTGATCGGCTCACCGGAGATGCCCTGGCCCTCGGGCAGATTCGCCGTCAGATCGGGGCTGATGACCTCCCAGGTGCGCCCTTCATCTCGGGTGCGATGGACCACGTGCGAGGTGTGATAGATGACCTTCGGGTCGTGCGGCGAGATCTCGAAGGGCGACGTCCGCTGGAAGCGATAGCGGATGTCACGCGAGGCGTGCCCGTACCGGTTCTGCGGATACACCCAGTAGTGCTGCTCCTGCCCCGTGGCGAGGTTGAGACGGCTGAACTCGCCCTTGCACACGCCGTAGACGATCTGCGGGTTGTCGGGCTTCGGCTTGATCGGGCCGGTCTCGCAGCCGGCACCCTGGGTCCAGTACTGCAGCGTGTCGTCGGGCGACCACGAGTGGGGCGCGTTGCTCGGGACGATCACCGTGGTGTTGTCCTGCTGCGCGCCGTACACGCGGTACGGGTACTGGTTGTCCACGTCGACCTGGTAGAGCTCGGCGGTGGGCTGGTTGTACTGCGTCGTCCACGTGCGGCCGCCATCGCGCGACACGTTGGCGCCGCCGTCGTTGGACTGGATCAGCAGATCGCCATCGTCGGGATTGATCCACATGCCGTGGTTGTCGCCGTGCGGCGTCGACACCGTGTCGAAGGTCGTGCCGCCGTCGGTGGACTTCCACATCGACAGGTTGTTGACCCAGACGACGTCGGGGTTCTTCGGGTCGGCATCGACGTACGTGTAGTAGAAGGGCCGCGCGATCAGCGACGGATTCGCGTTCACCTGCCGCCACGACGCGCCGGCATCGTCGCTGCGATAGAGGCCACCCTTCGGACTGACGGCTTCGACGATGGCGTAGAGGCGCTTCGGGTTGGAGCGCGAGACGTCGATGTCGATCTTGCCGAGGAGGTCGGTCGGCAGGCCCTCGGACGTGCGCGTCCAGGTGCTGCCGGCATCGGTCGACGTGAAGATGCCGTTCTCGCTGGCCGGCCCGCCGCTGATGATGGTCCACGGCTTGCGTTGACCGCGCCAGGCGGCCGCGTACATCCGGTCCGGGTTCGACGGGTCCAGGACGAGCGAGAAGACGCCGGTGCGGTCGTTGAGGAAGAGGGTCTTCTCCCACGTGCGGCCGCCGTCCCTGGAGCGGAAGACGCCGCGATCAGGGCCATCGACGAACACCGGGCCAACGGCGGCGACATACACCAGGTCGGGGTTGGTGGGATGCACACGCACGCTGCCGATGGCGCCGACGTCGCGCAGGCCGATGTGCGTCCACGTGCGGCCGGCGTCCGTGGACTTGTAGACGCCCAGCCCCTTGATGACGTTGCTGCGGATGGCGGCACTGCCGGTGCCGACGTAGATGACGTCGGGATTGGACTCGGCGACCTCGATGGCGCCGATGGACGCCGTCTCGAAGAAGCCGTCCGAGATGTTGGTCCACGACTGCCCGTAGTCGGTGGACTTCCACACGCCGCCGCCAGTCGCGCCCATGTAGAAGGTGCCCGGCTGCCGGCGATGGCCGGCCACGGCGGTGACGCGTCCGCCCCGATGCGGTCCGATGTGGCGCCAGTGGAGGCCACCGAAGGGGTCGAGCGCAGGGGCCGCCGCCGGCGCTTGCGCCGCGACGGACACGGGCAGCAGGGGTAGCGACACCGCCGACGCGACGAGCAGCGCAGCAGCAAGAGCAGAGTGGACGAGGGGCGCGAATCTCATGGAATCGCGCCGATCGTAGCAAACACCTGGGTAGGGCCCGTTCTCCGAACGGGCCGTCGCTACTGCTGATGTCACGGCCGGCTCGGAGAGCCGGCCCTACCCCCATGGGTCGTCAGGCGGCGACGGCGGCGGCAATCGCCTCGACATGGCGGTGGTCGGTGCCGCAGCAGCCACCGAGCACGGTCAGCTGTGGCAGGTGCCGGCGCAGCTCGGCGTACGACGCGGCCAATGCGATCGGATCGCCCGTGTCGAGATCGGGCGCGTCGTTCAGCTCCGCGTGGCTGCGGCACGACGCGTTGGCGCGGATGCCCCTGATGCGCCGCACCCAGTGCTCCTGGGGATCGAGCAGGTGCGCGAAATGGGTCGGGTGCGCGCAGTTGACGAGGTAGTAGGCCGGATAGCCGCTGGTGGCGCCATCCACCACCCGGATCGCCGATCCGAGGGACTGGCCCGTCGGTAGCTTGCCGTTGGTCTCGACCGTGAACGAGATGGCGAGTGGCATGCCCGCGCGTCGAGCCGCGTGTGCCATGCCGATCGCCTCCTCGACGTAGTTCAGCGTCATCGCCGTCAGCATGTCGGCCGCCGTCGACGCCAGGGCGTCAATCTGCGGCTGATGGTAGGCCTCGGCATGACGGACGGTCATCATCGCGTCGGGCACGTAGCCGTCGCCGCGCGGCCCGAGACAGCCGCTGATGACGACCGGCACGGGCGCGAACTCGGCTCGCAGCTCCTCGAGCAGCGACACGGCCCGTCGATTGATGCCGGCCAGGTCGGCGGCGTTCAGCCCATGCCGCGTTCCCCAGTCGCCGTGTGCACGCCAGGTCGGCGTATCGAGCACGAGCCCCGTGCCGTACCGGCGGGCGATGTCGGCGTACGCGCGGAAGTACCCGCGCGCGGTCTCCTCACCGTCGGACGAATGCAGCAAGTGGAACGAGGCGAAATCCGGCAGCGTGACGCCCTGCTGGAAGATCAGGTACGTCTCCATGCCGCCATCGGTCAGGAAGAGACGGTCGTGCAGTTGGGGGAGTGCGGTGCGATAGAAAGACATGGATGAAAACCTCCATGCCGCGTCGGTGCGAAGGCCCGCCGAGCGACACGCCACTGGAGACGGTCGCCAGGAGGCCCGCGTTCCGATGGCCGAGCTCCGATCGACGTGATCGCTGGTGACGTGTTCGGTCGGCGCGCCGCACGACGTTTACACGCCGCTGTCAGGCCAGCGCTCGCTGCCAGTAGCCGACGTCCACCCAGCGGCCGAACTTGAAACCGACCTCGGACAGGTGCGCCACCTTGCGGAACCCGCACGACTCGTGCAGGGCCACGCTGGCCGCATTCGGCAGCGCGATGCCGCCCAGCGCCACGTGCAGGCCGAGATCGGTCAGCCGCGCCAGCAGGTCGGTGTACACGCGGGTGCCGAGGCCACGGCCGACGGCATCGTGGGCAAGGTAGACCGTGGTCTCGGCCGAGAACCGGTAGGCCGTGCGCGGACGCCAGGGCGTCGCGTAGGCGTATCCGTACACATCGGGACCACGGCTGACCACGAGCCAGGGCAAGCCAGCCGCTGCCACCGCGGCCATGCGGGGGCCCATGTCGCCGGGCGTCACCGCATCCTCCTCGAACGTGATCGTGGTCTCGCGCACGTAGTGGGCGTAGATGGCGGCGATGGCCGCCGCATCGGTCTCGACCGCCGGACGAATGGTGACGTCGGTCATCCGCGGCCCCGGGGGCGACGCGCCGCTGCCCCTGGCGAGGCGGCCACGGGTCGCATCAACTGGTCATGCGCGAGGTCCCCGACCGGGCGACCACCGGTGAGCCGGCTGCGATACCCGGCCAGCGTGCGGTGCAGCGCCGCGACGTCCACACCGCGTCGCTGCGCCGCCATCTCGCGCCGCACCACCGCCGCAAGGCCGCGCATCGCGCCCAGCGTCGTCCGGCTGTGGGTCGGCCGCACGACGCCATCGGCCATCTGGTCGATCTCGGCGGCAATCGCCGGCTCGGGCACCGCGAGGCCCCGCAGCAGGGCCACCAGCCCGATGGCCAGTCGCTGCGGCAAGGCGTCGAGGGCGTCGGCTGGGAGCACGACGGTCAGCAGCGTCCTCTCGCTCGTGCACAGCAGCAGGGCACGCCGCCCGGCCTGAATCGGCTGAACCTGCCAGTCGCCGAGCCGCGTCGTGGTCGACGGAGGCGCGGACGCCTCGGGATCGGGGTCGAAGGCGGCCAGGAGAGTGCGGGTGAGCCGGAGCGTGTACATGCGTGGGCACGATTCTACGGCCCGGCCGTCCAGCCCGACCGTGTGCGGCAGTCGGCTGTCGTATCGTTGAGCAGATATGGCGAACGCAACCGACGCCCGTGCCACCGCTCACCAGACTCGTACACAGCTCGACGAGGCGCTCGACGATGTGCGCAAGGCCCCACTCGACCACGGCACCGTGCACCTGATCGTGCGACGGCCGGTGGTCGAGACCCGCGAGGTCCTCGACGACGCCGTGTTCGACGTCACGGAGGGCCTGGTCGGAGACAGCTGGCACGCCCGCACGCGCTCGTCCGACGGGACGGCCGATCCGCTCACGCAGATCACGCTGATGAATGTCCGCGCCATCGGCGCCATCAGCCCAGACACGTCGCGCTGGCCACTGGCCGGCGATCAGCTGTTCGTCGATCTCGATCTGGCCGGCGACCACTTGCCGGCAGGCACCCGTCTGCGCATCGGCGACACCGTGCTCGAAGTGACCAGCCAGCCGCACCTGGGCTGCCGCAAGTTCGTCGACCGGTTCGGCATCGACGCGATGAAGTGGGTGAACGCGCCGGAGGGCCGCGCCCTGAACCTGCGCGGCATCTACGCGAAGGTCGTCAGCAGCGGCCGCATCCGGCGCGGCGACGTCATCGAACGGGTGCCCGTCGCCTGAGGGAAGCGCCCCTCAGCGAGACCCTTCCGTCGTGAAGTGGGGGTTCTCGATCAGCCCGATGACGTTGCCGAACGGATCGGCCACGCGAGCCATCCTGATGCCATCGCCGACATCGGTCGGCGCCGTGACGAGCGTGGCGCCTACCAGGACGAAGTGCTCCACCGCGGCCTCGATGCTCAGCACGCGCCAGTAGGCGACACTGCCGCCCGGACCTGGCTGCCCTTCCGACAGGTCGGGATGCAACCCCAGTTCGAAGCCACCAATCGAGAAGCCGACGTAGAACGGCTGGTCGAAGTACGGCTGTTGCGCGAAGGCCTGGGCGTACCACGCCTTCGCGTGGACGATGTCGGGCACCTTATAGATGACGGTGCCGAGACCGAGACTGGTGGGAGCGAGTTCCTGCGTCATGCACACCTCTGCCGTGTGCTCGCTGACACCTGCATCCGCGCCGCGGCGAGTGAAACGCGGCGCAGGTAGGGGCTCCACTCGAGACCGGAACCCCGCCAGGAACGACAGCACGGTAACGGCAGTCGCGTCGTGCGTCAATGACCGTCGGCCAGCGGACCGAGACCCGCGCCTACAATGTGCGCGTGAACCACCACATCCGTGCCTTCCGTCTCGTCGGCGGCGTGCTGGCTGCCGCGCTCGTCGCCGCCATCGCCCACACCGCTGCCCCGGGCGCCGCACAATCGACAGGCGTCCGCGTGCGGGTATCCTTCCCCGCCGCGCTCGACGCCGGCCGTCTGGACGGCCGACTGCTCCTCATGCTGTCGACCGACGCGAAGGCCGAGCCCCGCTTCCAGATCACCGACGGCCCCGAGACGCAGCTCGTCTTCGGTATCGACGTGGACGGTCTCGCGCCCGGCACCCCTGCCGTCATCGACGCCGCCGCGGTCGGCTATCCGCTGGCCAGCCTCCGCGATGTCCCGCCCGGCACGTACACGGCTCAGGCCCTCCTGCACCGCTACGAGACCTTCCGCCGGGCTGACGGCCACGTCGTGAAGCTGCCCATGGACCGAGGCGAGGGCCAGCAGTGGAACCTCGCCCCCGGCAACCTGTACAGCACGCCGGCCCAGGTCACGATCGGCCGGGACAGCACCGTCGACATCACGCTCGACAAGGTCATCCCGGTCATCCCGCCCCCACCGACGACGACCTACATCCGGCACGAGCGGATTCGCAGCGCGAAGCTTTCGGCGTTCTGGGGCCGTGACATGTACATCGGCGCGCACGTCCTGGTGCCGGAAGGCTTCGACGCGCACCCCGAGGCCAGGTATCCGCTGATGATCGACCACGGGCACTTTCCCTATACCTTCGACGGCTTCCGCGAGCAGCCACCGGATCCGACGCTGGCGCCCGACTTCAGCGCGCGCTTCAACATGCGCGGCTACAACCGCTACCAGCAGCAGGCGGCCCACGACTTCTACAAGGAGTGGACGAGCCGCGACTTCCCGCGCGTGCTCGTCATCCAGATTCAGCACCCGACGCCGTTCTACGACGACTCCTACGCCGTCAACTCCGCCAACGCCGGCCCCTGGGGCGACGCCATCGTCGAGGAACTGATCCCGCACATCGAGCAGAAGTACCGCGGCATCGGTCAGGGCTGGGCGCGCTTCATGTATGGCGGATCGACCGGGGGCTGGGAGGCGCTCGCCGCACAGGTGTTCTATCCGGAGGCGTTCAACGGGGCGTACGCCGCCTGCCCGGACCCGATCGATTTCCGCGCCTACACCGTCGTCAATCTCTACGAGGATCGGAACGCGTACCACGTCGACGGCACGTGGAAGAAGACGCCGCGGCCCGGCCACCGCAACTGGCTCGGCCACGTCAGCGCGACGCTCGAGGAGATGAATCCTCGCGAGCTTGCCCTCGGTAGCAAGACGCGGTCGGGTCAGCAGTGGGACGTCTGGGAGGCCACCTACTCCCCGGTCGGCGCCGACGGCTATCCGAAGCGCATCTGGGACAAGGTCACGGGCACCATCGACACGGACGTCGCCGCCTACTGGCGCGAGCACTACGACCTCGTGCACATCATGCAGCGCGACTGGGAGAAGGGCCTCGGCCAGAAGCTGGTCGGCAAGGTCAACCTCTACGTCGGCGACATGGACAACTACTACCTGAACAACGCCGTCTATCTCGCCGAGGACTTTCTGCGCGCGACGACCACCCCCTGGTTCGCCGGCGAGATCACCTACGGCGACCGGGCCGAGCACTGCTGGAACGGCGACCCCGTCCGACCGAACTACGCCTCACGCCTGCGGTACCACCAGATGTTCATCCCGAAAGCCGTCGTCCGCATGGAGAAGACCGCGCCGAAGGGCGCAGACCTCACCAGCTGGCGCTACGGGAGGTGATGTCACCCCGGAGAGGACGGAGGAGGGAGGAATGAGGAGGGAGGTAGGACGGAGGTGCGAGGACGGAGGAGAGGACAGAGGAGGAGGAAAGGGGTCGGGCCGAGAACGAGAAGCTGGGTAGATCGGAAGAGCACACG
>NZ_JALHPM010000223.1:0-9480 GCF_022842525.1 Luteitalea sp. | reverse complement strand
GATGAAAAAAGACGCGATCGCAGTGGTGGGCGCCGGCGCCGCGGGCCTGATGGCCGCCATCGCGGCCGCCCGCGCGACCCCGCACGTGCCGGTGGTCGCCTTCGACGGGGCCCCGCGGCTCGGCGCCAAGATCCTCATCGCCGGCGGCGGACGCTGCAACGTGACGCACCACGTCGTCAGCGAGCGGGACTTCCACGGATCCACCGCCCCGGCCATCCGCCGCGTGCTGCGGGCCTTCGATGTCGAGGCGACGCGCGCGTTCTTCGAGGCCGAGGGCGTGCCGCTCAAGCGGGAACCGACCGGCAAGCTGTTCCCCGTGTCGGACCGCGCCCGCGACGTGCTGCAGGCCCTGCTCGACGCCGCCAGACGGGCTGGCGTGCACCTGCGCGTGCCGGCCCGCGTCACCGACGTGCGAGGGGATGCCGATGAGGGGTTCCTCGTCGATGTGGCAGGCGTCCCGGCCGGCGAGCGGTTCGGCGCGGTCGTCCTGGCGACGGGCGGGCGCAGCGTGCCCAAGACGGGGTCCGACGGCTCGGGCTATGCCCTCGCGGCGCGCCTCGGACTGCCGCTGACGCCGCGGATCTTTCCCGCGCTCGTGCCGTTGCGCCTGGCCGAGGGGCATCCGCTGAGGGCCCTGTCGGGGCTGGCCACCGACGTCCAACTCACCGTCGTCTCGGGCACGGGGCGACGCCTGAGCACCGTCACCGGCGCGCTCCTGTGCACCCACCAGGGCCTCTCGGGCCCGGCCGTCCTCGACGTCAGTCGCCTGTGGCAGGCGGCGCGGGACGAGGACCCACAGGCCGAGCTTCTCGTGCACTGGCTGGGCGACATTGCACCGGAGGACCTCGACAGCCGATTGCAGCAGCACGGCGCCCGCCCGGTGCGACGCGCCCTGGCGCCGCCGCTGCCGGATCGCCTCGCCGATGCACTCTGTGGGCTGGCCGGCGTCGACCCCGATCAGTCGGGGGCGACCCTCACCCGCGAGGCGCGCAAGCGCCTGGTCGGGGCATGCACGGCCCTGCGCCTGCCCGTGACGGGCACGCGAGGATTCGAGGTGGCCGAGGTCACCGCCGGCGGCGTTCCACTGTCGGCACTGACGCCGGGCCTCGAGGCGCGCACACGGCCGGGCCTCTTCCTCTGTGGCGAGGTGTGCGACGTGGACGGACGGATCGGCGGCTTCAACTTCCAGTGGGCGTGGGCCAGTGGCACCGTCGCGGGACGCGCGGCGGCCCGCCGCGTCTCGAGCGACACCGCACAACCTGTGTCAGGATCACGAAACCCATGAGGACGCACGGCACGGCAGGGCACCTGATCATCGCCGTGCTCGCACTGACCCTTACCTTTGGTAGTGGTCCGGCCGCCCTCACCGTCGCATCCGGCCCGCTGCTGTGGCAGGGCCGCCTCGATGCGCATCAGGTGTGGCTCTTCGGGACGATTCACGTGCCCGACGCGCGCGTGCTGGCCCTGGCGCCCGTCGTCCAGCAGGCCTTCGACCGCGCCGACCGCGTGGTCACCGAGATTCCGCTCGATGGCGCCCACCAGGTCGAACTGGCGTCGGCCCTGCTGCTGCCCGACGGCCAGCGCCTGCGTGCGATCATCGGCGAGGCGCAATTCTCTCGACTGGAGACGCGGGTCCGGGTCGCGCTTGCCAGGGACGCGCCCGAGGTGGCTCCGCTCATCGGGATCATGCTGGACCGCCTGAAGCCCTGGGCCGCGCTGGCACAGCTGGCGTCGCTCGACTACCTGCCCGAGCTGCTGGCGGGCAAGGCCTCGCTCGACGCGCACCTGTACGGGCAGGCGACGGCGGCGGGCAAGCAGGTCGGCGGGCTCGAGACGATCGCCGAGCAGGCCGGGACGTTCGATGCGTTCAGCCCTACCGAGCAGGCGGCGTTGCTCGACGAGGCCCTGCGCGACCTGGAGTCGCCGACGCGCTCGACCACCGGCGCTGCGCTGGTGGAGTGGTACGTGGAAGGAAATGGTGAGAAGCTGGCCGCGACGCTCTCCCAAGGCCGCAGCGATGCCGCCCTGGCGCGGAAGTTTCAGGCCGAGGTGCTCGTGAAGCGGAATCATCGCATGGCCGATCGCATCGACGCCCTGCGCCGCACCGCACCTGGCGAGCGCCTGTTCGTGGCCGTGGGCGCCCTGCACCTCGTGGGCCCCGACAATCTCCCGCAGCTCCTCGGGGCGCGCGGGTACGACATCAGCCGCGTGCGGCCCTAGCCGCCCCGGCAAGAAGGATTCGGGCATGCGTTTCAGTTCCGTGTTGATGGCGGTGGTGCTGGTGGCCGGATGTTCGGCCACGCCCGTATCCGAGGCGCAACCTGCCGCAGGGCGCGACGCGAAGGCGGGGCCGTCGCCGGTCCTCGCCACGGTCAACGGCACGCCGATCACCGAAGCCGACGTCCGCTCGGCCGCGGGCCTCGAGATCGCCCGCCTCGAAGAGCAGCTGTACGAGCTGCGCAAGGGGCAGGTGGACGGCCTGATCGCGAAGCGCTTGCTCGAGGCCGAGGCGACGCGGCGCGGCGTGACGCTGGAGGCCTTCGAGCAGGCCGAGATCGCCGGCAAGGCGGGCACGGTCAATGAGCCGGAGATCGATGGCTTCATCGAGGCCAATCGCGCGCGCATTCGCGGCGACGCCACACAGCTGCGGCCCCAGATCCGCGAGTTCCTGCTCGAGCAGAAGACCGACGCGCGCCGCACCAGCGTGGTGGCGGGCCTGCGCGCCGCCGCGACGATCGAGATGCGGCTCGAGCCCCCGGTGCCGCACCGCGCCGAGGTGGACATCACCGGCGCGCCGGTCCGCGGCACCGCCACCGCCCCGGTCACCATCATCGAGTACTCGGATTTCCATTGCCCGTTCTGTCGCCGTGTGCAGCCGACCCTGAACGCGCTGCTCGAGAAGTACCCGGGCCAGGTGCGCCTCGTCTACAAGCACCTGCCGCTCGACGGCCTGCATCCGCAGGCGCGACGTGTCTCCGAGGCCGCGTGGTGCGCCGGCAAGCAGGACAAGTTCTGGGGCTTCCACGACGCCGTGTATGCCGACAGCGGCAGTGACGCCAGCGACGCGACGCTGGCGCGGTACGCGGCGGCGGCCAATCTCGACGCCGCGGCGTTCACGGCCTGTCTGGCCAACCCCGAGACGAAGGCCGCCATCCAGCGTGATGTCGATCAGGGCGAGGCGCTCGGGCTCAACAGCACGCCAGGCTTCTTCGTCAATGGCCGCGAGGTCCGCGGGGCGCAGCCGATCGACGCGTTCGTGGCGATCATCGACGAGGAGCTTCGCGGCGCCCGCCGCTGAGACCGCGCGTGCCTCCAGCCCCGCGTCCCGACAACGAGCCGGCGCGCCTCGAGGCGCTGCGTCGCTACGCCATCCTCGACACGCCTGCCGAAGAGACTTTCGACCGGCTGACGCGCCTGGCGTCGTCGATCTTCGGCGCGCCGATGGCGTTGATCACCTTGATCGACGAGTCGCGCCAGTGGTTCAAGTCCCGCGTCGGCCTGGAGATGGTGTCGACGCCGCGCGAGCACGCCCTCTGTGCCCACGTCATCCTGAGCGATGACGTCCTCGTGGTACCCGACGCGACGGCCGACGCGCGCTTCGAGGACAGCCCGCTGGTGACCGGCGAGCCGGGGATTCGCTTCTACGCCGGCGCCCCGCTGACGACGCCCGACGGACAGCGCCTCGGCACGCTCTGCGTGATCGATCGCGATGCGCGGGCCGCCGGACTCACGCCGTTCCAGATCGCGCAGCTGCGCGATCTGGCGGCGCTGGTCGTCGCCCAGCTCGAACTGCGCCGCAGCACGGCCGAACTCGAGGCCAGTCGTCGCCAGCTGGAGCTGACGTCGATGGCGACGCGCGCCAGTCTCGATGCCATCCTGATCACGCACGCCGAGCCGGTCGAGGGTCCCGACGGCCCGACCATCGTGTACTGCAACGAGGCCTTCACGCAGTTCACGGGGTACGCGGCGGCCGAGGTCCTCGGGAAGACGCCACGCCTCCTGCAGGGGCCCGACAGCGATCGCGCGGCGCTCGATCGCATCAAGGCGGGTCTCAAGGCGTGGCAGCCCGTGCGCGAGGAGGTCCTGAACTACCGCAAGGACGGTACCCCGTTCTGGACCGAGCTCAACATCGTGCCGGTGGCCGATGCCTCGGGCTGGTACACGCACTGGGTGTCGGTGCAGCGCGACACCACCGAGCGGCACCTGGAACTGGAGGACCTGAAGGAGCGCGAGCAGCGCTATCGGCTGCTCTTCCAGGACAACCCGCAGCCGATGTGGGTCTACGACCTCGAGACGCTGGCCTTCCTCGACGTCAACGCCGCCGCCGAGGCGATGTACGGGTACACCCGCGAGGAGTTCCTCGCGCGCACCATCCTCGACATCCGCCCGCCCGAGGACACCGAGCAGGTGCGGGCCGCCGTCGAGTCACGCGTCGGCGGCATCTCGCGCACGGGCCCCTGGCGCCACCTGCGCAGCGACGGCTCGCTGCTGTTCGCCCGCATCTCGTCCTACCCGACGATGTTCGAGGGGCGTCGCGCGCGGCTGGTGCTGTCCAACGACGTCAGCGCGGAGAAGCACCTCGAGGAGCAGCTGGTCCAGGCCCAGAAGATGGAGGCGATTGGCCAGCTCGCTGGCGGTGTCGCCCACGACTTCAACAACCTGCTGACGGTGATCAACGGCTATGCGCAGCTGCTCATCTCGCGGCTGCACGAGGCCGACCCGCTGCGCGTCGACGCCGGTCACATCCTGCAGGCTGGCGAGCGCGCCGCGACGCTGACCCAGCAGTTGCTCGCCTTCAGTCGACGCCAGGTCCTGCAGCCACGGCCGCTCGACGTCCGCGGCGTCATCGACAACCTCCGCCCGATGCTGGGCCGACTGCTGCGCGAGGACATCGACGTCCGCACGTCGATGCCGGCAGCGCTGCCCTCGGTGATGGTCGATCCGGTGCAGCTGGAACAGGTGCTGCTCAATCTCGCCATCAACGGCGCCGACGCGATGCCCGAGGGCGGCACGCTGACGGTCGAGGCCGGCGAGGCCTTCGTCGATGCCGAGACCGCCGACCGCGAGGGCCTGCCCGAGGGGCCGTACGTCACCGTCTCCGTCACCGACACGGGCATCGGCATGGACGAAGAGACGCGCGCGCGGATCTTCGAGCCGTTCTTCACCACCAAGCCGAAGACGCGCGGGTCCGGTCTCGGGTTGCCCGTCGCGTACGGCATCATCCGGCAGAGCGGCGGCAACATCGTCGTGCGAACGGCCTTCGGCGAGGGATCCACCTTCGTCCTGTACCTGCCGCTGGCGGCCGCGGCCGCACCGGTGGTCGACGTGGCCGCGCCTGCCCCGCCCTCCGATCTCGGCGGCCACGAGACGGTGCTCGTCGTCGAGGACCACGAGGCCGTGCGGCGACTGGCGGCCGATGTGCTGCGCGCCCACGGCTACAACGTGCTCGTGGCCGATCACGGCGTCGAGGCGGTGGCGCTGGTCGAGGCGCACACAGGCACGATCGACCTGCTGCTGACCGACGTCATCATGCCGAGGATGTCGGGGCGTGAGGTAGCGACCGCCCTGCAACAGCGCGTGCCCAATCTGGGGGTGCTGTTCATGAGCGGCTACACGCAGACCGCCATCGTGCAGAACGGCGCGCTCGAGTCGGGGCTGCACTTTCTGGCCAAGCCGTTCACGCCGGCCGAGTTGCTGAGGGGAGTCCGGGAGGTCCTGTCCGCCAGGACCTCCAGAGCGGGAGACAGGACGCACGTGCCTACGCCAGAATCCGCACCTCCCGTGGCCACGGGCCCGCGCCGCATCGTCGTGGCCGACGATGAGCCGGGCCTGCGACTGCTCCTCGCCGCCACGCTGACCGGCGCCGGCTTCGAAGTCCTGCAGGCCGGCAACGGGCTCGAGGCGGTCCGGCTGTGCGAAGGCGGCCGCGTCGACCTGGTGCTGACCGACCTCGTGATGCCCGACCACGAGGGCCTGGAGACCATCCGTCGCATGCGACAGGAACGCCCGCACATCCCGGTCGTGGCGATGTCCGGCGCGTTCGACGGCGGCTTCCTCGAAGTGGCGCGCGCCATGGGTGCGGCCGCCGTCATCCAGAAGCCGTTCACGCCGGAGCAGGTCGTCACGGTCGTCAGCCGCGTCCTCGACGAGCACGCGTCCGGTCTCGAGCCCTGAGCCCTGAGCCCCGGTCTAGTCTCCGAGCAACTCGCCGAGCGCGTGGAGGTCGTCGACGCGGTCGGCGATCACCTTGGTCGCCATCAGCAGGGGCACACCCAGCACGACGCCCCAGGCGCCCCACAGCCAGCCCCAGAACAGCAGGCCGACGAACATCGCGACCGGGTTCATCCGGGCCGACCGGCTCATGAGGGCTGGCGTCAGCAGGAATCCCTCGAGCGACGTGATCGCCACCTGGATCGAGCCGACCATAACGGCTTCGCCGATGGTGCCGAAGTGCGCGAAGGCCATCGCCGATGCCGCGCCGGCCACCAGCGTCGGGCCGATGTAGGGCACCACGTTGGCCACGCCCGCGAGCAGGCCCCACACGGCCGCGTTGGGCATGCCGACGGCAAGATAGGCCAGCCACGTGGCGACGCCGACGATGCTGCTCACCGTGACGAGGGTGCGCAGATACACGCCGATCTGGTCCTTGATCTCGTCCATGATCTGCACGGTGATCTTCTTGCGCGAGAGCGACGGCCCCGTGAGCTTGACGAACTTGCGCTTGTAGAGATCCCCGGCCGAGAGCAGGAAGAACACCAGGAAGAGCACGAGCAGCACCTGCGCGGCCATGCCGGTGCCGGTCATCACGTAGTCGCGCAGGCCCGCCGGGGGCTCCACCACGCGCACGGGCTGGGCGCCGGACCGATCGCGCGGCGCGACGGCCGCAGCGCTGGTCAGTTCATCAGCCGCCTCCTGCAAGTCCGACATCGCACTCTCGCGATCGATGGTGGTGCTGACCAGGGCCTGCCTGATGCGCCGCGCCACCTGCGGCAACTCGTCGGCCAGCGCGGCGGCCGGTGCCGACAGCTGGTAGCCGATGCCGCCAATCAGGCCGAGCAGGAGCATCAGCACGAGGCCCGCGCCAGCGGGCCGCGGCAGGCGCAGGCGGCGAAGGCCTTCCACGAGCGGTGAGAGCACCAGGCTGATCACCATCCCCAGCAGCAGAGGGACGACCAGGGTCTGCGCCACGTACAGCGCCCACACCACGGCGATGGCTGTGAGCACCGTCAGCGACACGCTGCGGATGCTCATCGGGAGCGACACCGTGGGCAGGATCTCGTCGCGGACGAGATCGACGCTGCCCGAGGGGCGCACGTCGGAGACGTCGGGCGTGTCGGATGACGGAGGGGTGCTCACCCCGGGCTCGTCAGCAAGATGCGATCCACGGCCCAGGCTGCGATCGGTGAACAGGGCCGCAGGCCGCAGCCCGCGCTCGCCGGCGCGGCTCGGAGGACGCCCCGCGCGACGGGACTGACCTGAGGGCCAACAGGGCGACGCAAAACACTGCCACGCGGCCCAGGTGGGAGGGCCGCCCGTGGGAGGAGCGCCTCATGGGAGGGCCGCCTCGCCGAGGCGGCCGCCCTGCGACACCTCAACCGTGCCGGCGATGCCGACGTCAGGCGCGGGTCATGACGCGCGTCCTCAGGAGGAACCCGGTGGCAGCGGTGGCGAGCACGGCGGCAACGACGGCGAACTCGCGCAGCGTCGACTGCGCGAGCAGGGCGACACAGATCAGCGCCCCCGCGATCGGCACCAGCGCGGGCACCCGGAAGGGCGCGTGCCCCGGCAGCGCGGCGTCATCGAGCCGGGTGTCGGTGCGCTGGAGTTGCAGGGCCGACAGGCAGGCGAGCAGGTACACCGAGACCACCGCCACGCTGGCAAAGCTCGCGAGGGCCCCGAAGGTCCCGGACGACGCGACGAGCAGGATCAGCAGCGTCTGCACCACGATGGCGGCGGCGGGCGTGTGCCATCGCGGGTGTACGCGTCCGAGCCACGCCGGCAGCAGTCCCCGCTGCGCGACGGCGAACACGAGTCGTGGCGTCGACATCACGAGAGCGCTGACGTAGCCGAGCATCGAGATCACCGTGCCGGCCAGCAACACCGCGCGGCCCTGCGGCCCGATCAGGATGCCGGCGGCAGCGGCCAGCGGCGCGTCGGGGGTGAGGGGCAGCGCCGCCCCCAGCGCCACGGCGGCCGCGAGATGCACCGTGACGTAGAGGCCGGTGATCAGCGCCAGTGCGAGGACGAGGGCCCGCGGGATCGTGCGGGACGGATGTGCCACTTCCCCGCTCAGCGACATCGTGCTCTCGGCGCCGGAAAACGCGAAGATCAGCACCAGCGTGGCACGTCCGATCGCACCGGCGTCAGGCAGGGGACCGACCTGCCACATCCCGCCACCGCCGACCAGCACGCCGGCGCCGATCAGCAACAGCAGCGGGGCGAGCTTCGCGATGGTCAGGATCTCGAGCACACGCGTCCCCTGCCTGACGCCGCGCACGTTGATCCACGCCAGGCTGCCGAGCACCACCACGAGGACGAGGACACGCGCCATCGGCGTGTCGAGCAGGGGCGCATACGCACCGATCGCCGCCGAGAGCCCCGCCACCACGGCCGCCGACGCGAGCACGTCACTCAACCAGATCAGCGCCCCGCCGAGGAAGCCGATGAGCGGACCGAACGCCGCTTCGGCATAGGCGTAAGTACCGCCGACCCGTGGCACGCGACTCGCCGCGACCGCGAACGAGAGCACGATGCACGACATCGCCGCGGCGCAGGCGACGTAGGCATGCACGGCCGAGGTGCCCAGCATCTGGGCCACGAGGGCCGGCATGGCGAAGATGCCGGCGCCGACCGTGATGTTGAAGACCGCCGCCGTGAGACCGCGAACGCCGATGGAACGGGACAGCTGGGTCAAGGAACCTCGAAGGCCCCGGGCGCCACGCCCGGGGCCGGATGGCCGTTCAGATGCGCAGCAGCACCGCGCGCGCCGGGCGTCCCGTGGCGGCGGTCAGGGCAGCGGCGTAGAGGCCCACCTGCCGACGGTAGGCGTCGAGGCTCGTCTCCATGTCCGCGTCGGTCTTGAAGTCGACGACCGTCCACCCCTCGGGCTCTTCGAACGCGAGATCGAGCTGCCCTTCGACCCACGTGCCGTCCTCGAGTCGCAACGTGACGGGCGCTTCCCGGCGACACTGCCCCCGCGCGTGGGCCAGCGACGCCGACCTCAGCAACGGATGCTGCAGGGTATCCCGAATGGCCGCCACGACGGCGGGCTGATCGACGGCGCCGGCGCCCAGCACCCGGGCCTTGAACGCCACGGCCGATGCGATGTCGGCCTCCGACGCGTCGAGCCCGACGACGGCCAGCCCCTCGTGGACCAGGGCCCCGAACGCCCGGCCACCGCGGCGTGGCCCGCTGGCCGGCACCTGCAGCACCGCGACGTCCGTGGGCTTCGACGCGAGCGCGCGCGCGGCATCGGTCACC
>NZ_JALHPM010000222.1:0-9491 GCF_022842525.1 Luteitalea sp. | reverse complement strand
TTCTTCGGCGCGCGTCTCGGCCACCGCCTTGCCGCGCTGGGCGATGGCGAGCTCGCGACGCAGTTCGTCGAGGTCCCCCTGCGCCTGCGCCAGGGCCTCGGTGGCTGCGCCCGCACGCGCGTCGGCGGCGGCCGCGTCGGCGTGCAGGGCACGGGCGTCGGCCACCGACACCCGCGACCCGCGCATCACCAGCCACGTGACGACAGCGCCCGCGAGCGCCGCCAGCACGGGTCCGATCCACTCGGTCACCGCAGGGACGCGTGCAGCGTGACGGTGACACGCACTTCGACGTCACCGGCCGTCACGGGTGTGACCGGCACGTCGGCCTGGGCCGCCATGGCCCGCATCATCGGCATCGGCGGCCGCGGTCCCTCGACACTGCCACTCTCCTCGAGCCGGACGACGCGGTCGACGGCCCGACTGACGCCCTCGGCCATGGCGCGCGCGCGCGCCAACGCCGCCGCCGAGGCGAGTGTCAGGGCCTCCTGCTGATGGCGCGGGAGATCCTCGAGGGTGAAGCGGACGCCCGTGATGCGCGTCGCGCCGGCCGCGATCACGGCATCGAGCACCTCGCCGACCTTCGTGACGTCGTCCAGACGAATCTCGATGACGTTCGTGGCGAGATACCCGCGGAGCGTCTGCTTGCCATCGGCCCAGTCGAACTCGGGCTGCATCTCGATGCTCATCGTGCGCACGGCGTCGGCCGCGAGCGCGAAGGTCTCGAGACGGGCCCGAATGGCCGTGGCGACGCGGGCATTCTGGCCCTGCGCCGCGTTGGGCTGGCGCGAGCGCGCCTCGGCCGCGACGGTGACGAAGACCTGGTCGGGCGCCCGCTTGATGACGCCCTCACCCGAGGCGATGACGATGTCGTGGGCAGAAGGCTGGGCCATGGTGGTCTGGGCTGCCGCGGGGGTGGCGATCAGCCCCGTCAGGAACAGCACGGAAAGCAGCGAGTGGCGCACGGTGTTCCTCCAGACGCCCGACGGGGCGCTGTGCTTGAGACGTCCGCAGGCGCCGCCGGGCTGGGGGCCTTCCGACTCAGCGCTCGACGAAGGGCTCGATCACGTCGAGCAGCACGGCCAGCACCCGCTCGCCGTCGAGCGCGGCAATGCCCTCGCCCTGCGCGAGGGTCCGCTCGTCCTCGAGCTGTCGGCGCCCGCGCGTGTAGGCGCTGTGGACGACGACCGTCGGCTGAGGGCCACCGAGTTCGAGCACGATGTCGATGACGTTGTCGCTGGAGCGGTCTGACACCAGCCGGACCGTCGACGCCGGAGTCTGCACCGAAAAGGCGAAGCCCTCGGCCTTGAGCGCCTGCGCGAACTGGCGGACCGTGGGGGCAATCTCGCGCTCGAGGACGCCGTCGAAGGCGGCGCGCGCGGCGTCGGCGGCCGCGCGGCGCTGCGCCTGCGCCTTGCGCAGGTCCGCGAGCCGATGAGTCAGTTGCCGACGGACCTCTGCGGTTTCGAGCATGGCCCCCAAGAGTAACAGGCTTGCGCTCGGCCTACCGCGGCACGTGGCCGACGTTGATCGCCATCAGTCCCCCCATCAGCGGCCACCAGGACACCTGCGTGAAGCCCTCGGCGCGCATCAAGTCGGCCACGCCCGGGGCACCGGGGTACCGCTCGAGGCTGGCGGGAATGTACCGGTACGTGTCGGGGTCGCCGTGCAGCCACTGACCGACGAGACCGCCGGCGGCGCGCAGGTAGGCCAGGTACGCGGCGCGGACCAGCGGCGGGCGCGGCAGCGTGAAGTCGAGCGACAGGACCCGCCCGCCCGGGGCGAGCACGCGCCTGATCTCGCGTAGCGACTGCGGCAGGTCCGGCACGTTGCGCAGACCGTAGCCCGCCGTCACGATGGCCTGCGACCCGGCCGGCACCGGCAGGGCGAGCATGTCGCCGCACACCCACTGCATGCCGCGCAGGTGCGGCTTGGCGGCCGCGAGCGTCAGCATCCGATGTGTGAGGTCGAGCCCGAGGACGCTGGCGCCGGCGTCGCGAAGCCGGGCCGCGATGTCGCCCGTGCCACAGGCGAGGTCGAGCGCACGCTCGCCTGGCTGCACCGCCGCCATCCGGACGAGGACGTCCTTCCAGGCGGCGTCGCGTCCGTACGACAGCCACACCGTGATGTCGTCGTACCGCGGCGCAATCTCGTGGAAGAGGTCGCGGACGTAGCGCGCCTTGCCTTCCGGCGTGGTCAGGGCCTCGGCAAGCGCCCCTCTCGGAGGCACGGTCGGCATTCCCGGCATTCTCGGCATCGCGGCATTACCATAGTGCCGCTACGCCATGCTGCCGTCGAGCACCGTCGAGAACTACCTCAAGGCCATCTACTCGGCGCAACGAGCGCTGGGCACGGAGACCCTCGTGCCCATGGGGCAGCTGGCAAGCGCACTCGATGTGGTGCCGGGCACGGCCACCACCATGGTGAAGGCGCTGGCCGAGTCCGGGCTGGTCCGGTACGAACCGTATGCCGGCGTGCGCCTGACCCCAGCCGGAGACAAGCTGGCCGCGCTCGTCCTGCGTCGGCACCGCCTGATCGAGCTGTTCCTCGTGCAGGTGATGGGCATGAGCTGGGACGAGGTCCACGATGAGGCGGAGCACCTCGAGCATGCCGTGTCCGAGCGGCTGATCGGGCGGATGGACGAGATGCTCGGCTTCCCGTCGGTGGACCCGCACGGCGACCCCATCCCGAATGCGGACGGCGGCGTGCACGAACGCACCTACGAGTCGCTGCTCGAGTGCCCGGTGGGTCAACCGGTGCGGGTGGCGCGCGTCGCCGACCAGGACGCCGGCTTCCTTCGCTTCATCGAGCAGAGCGCGCTGATGCCCGGCCAGGCCGTCGTCGTCGTGGCGCGAGATCCGGCGGCTGACAGCGTCGCGGTGCTGGGGGCCGACGAGCGGCGGATCGTCCTCGGCGCCCGCGCGGCGTCGAAGGTGCTCGTCGACGCCGTGGTGTGAGCGCGACGTGGCCTACGCGACGAAGCGCTGGAGCTCGTCGACGGTCGCCACCGTGACGCGCGCCCGACGACGGTGGTCGTCGTCGACGGCCGGGTAGCCGAATCCGTAGGCGACCAGGCACGCGTCGATGCCGGCGGCGGTCGCGGTGGCCACGTCCACCCACGAATCGCCGACCATGACGGTGTCGGCGGCGGGCACGCCACTCTGCGCCATCAGCGCCAGCAGCGCCTCGGGCGCCGGCTTGCGCCCGTGCGGGCCATCGCCACCGACCGCCGCATGGACGAACGGCGCCAGGCCGAGTGCGGCGAGAATGACGTCGGTAGGGGCCTGAGGTTTGTTGGTCAGCACCGAGATCCGGGCATGTCGATGGAGGTGCGCCAGCGTCTCGCGCACACCCTCGTACGGCACGGTAGTGACGGTGAGCCGCTGCGCATAGGCGTCGAGGAAGCAGGCCAGGGCCTCGTCGGGGTCGGCGGTCGCCTCGGCGCGAGCCAGGGCGCGGATCACCAGCGTCCGCGCGCCTTCACCGACCATGGCCACGACGGCCGGCACCGGCAAGGGCGCCGCGCCATAGGTGGCCAGCATCGCGTTGGCGGCGTCGGCCAGGTCCTGGCGCGAATCGATCAAGGTGCCATCGAGGTCAAAGACGAAGTGTCGGTAGAACACGGATCCACCTTACACGGCCCGGCCGTCGCGGTGCTCTGCTCCGGAGGCCTCGACAGCGTGGTCCTGGCCGCCGATCTGGCGACGACGGCGACGGTCTTCCCCATCTACGTCGCCTCGGGTCTGGCGTGGGAACGCGAGGAGCGCGCCATGCTGACACGGGCGCTCGAGGCCTTGCCCGCCTCGTCTCGGGTCGAACCGCTGCACGTGCTCGACGCCTCCGTCCGCGACGTGTATGCGCCCACGCACTGGTCGATTACGGGCACGCCGCCCGCGTGGGACACGCCCGACGAGGACGTCTACCTGGTGGGCCGCAACATCGTGCTGCTCGGCAAGGCGGCGGTCTACTGCGCGCTGAAGAAGATCAGCCGCATCGCCCTCGGTCCGCTGGCCGGCAATCCGTTCCCTGATGCCACCAGCGAGTTCTATGCGGCGATGGCGCATGCGCTGACGCTCGGCCTGGCGCACCCGATGGCCATCGAGACGCCCTACCGGGCCCTGCACAAGGCCGACGTGATTCGCCGCGGCCATGCCCTCGGCGCGCCGATGGCGCTGACCATGTCGTGCATGAAACCGGAGGGGGGCGTCCACTGCGGCGCGTGCAGCAAGTGCCGCGAACGCCACGACGCCTTCGTCGAGGCGATCGGGCAGGACCCCACGATCTACGCCACGCGCCGCGCCGTCTAGCGCGACGCGTCGGGAGCGCGTCCCACTGGGAGGGACGGCTCGCCGAGCCGTCCGCGCTCTGCGATCGCGCCGCTCAGGGCGCCGTCGGGGGCGATGGAGGTGCCGGAGGTGCGGGGGGTGCCGGGGGCTCGGGCACGTGGGCGCGCTTCAGGGTGATGCTGCCGTCACCCGTGCGGACGCGAACGGTGCCGGCGCCCGCGCCGAGCATGGCCTGCAGACGGCGCCCGTCGCCTTCCCGCTCGACCGCCAGGTCGGGATAACCGTTGAGGGTGATGCGGCCATCGCTGGTCAGGACGTCGAGCCTGGCGTCGAGGGCGTCGGGGAGGGACAGCACGACCCCGCCATCAGCGGTGTCGATCTCCCAGGCCCCGGTCACGGTGCTGCCGGCCGAGGCGCGGACCGTGACCGAGCCATCGCCGCTGCGCGCCGTGAGGTCGCCCACCAGGCGGCCGCTCACCAGCACGCTGCCATCGCGCGTGCTCACGGTGCAGCGACCATCGACGTCTTCCATCTGCACGCTGCCGTCACCGCTGTCGGCCGTGATGTCGCCGGCCACCTCACGCATGACGATGCGGCCATCGTCGGTGCGGGCGTCGATGCGGCCGCGCACCCGTTCGACATGCACGGAGCCGTCACCGCTTCGCAGTCGAATCTCGCTGTCCACGGGCACCGAGGCGACGACCCGCGCCGATCGCCCCGTCCCTCCCCCGTCGAAGTGCCAGCCCTCGCGGGTCTCGGCGGTCACCGTGACGGCAATCCGGGAGCCGTCCTGCGTCATCGCGACGTCGATCGCCTCGAGCAGCGCCCGGGAAGACGCCCTCGACTCGACCCGCACGAGCACGTCCGGCTCGTCCCAGGCCTGCACTTCGATAGCGCCGTCGAAGGTGGTCAGGTCGATGATCGGGTGTCCCTCGACGGTGAAGCGGGACTCCTTGCGTGCCGAGAACCCACCCGAATCCACGTGCACCACACACCCGGCCAGCGTTGGCAGGAGGCCGGCGCAGCACACGACGGGCAGGGTCCGGGAGAGGCGCATGGTTGCGATGAGTAGACGAGCGGGCCGCTGGAGGGGTTCAGTCGTCATGTCGTTCAGGCGGACCCGTCGTGGGCGTAGACGACCGCGCCACCGATCAGGGTCTGCCGCACGCACCACTCCGCGTCGAGCACGACGAGGTCGGCCAGCAGGCCTTCCGCGATCCGCCCGCGATCGCCGAGGCCGAGCGTCCGCGCCTGGACGGTCGCCGTCATCATCGCCGCCTCCGCGGGCGTCACGCCGACCATCTCCACGAGGTTGGCAAACACCCGATCCATCGTCAGCCGGCTGCCCGCCAGCGTGCCGTCATCGAGGAAGCAGGCCTGCGAGCGGACCGTGACGCCGCGCCCGCCGAGTTCGAAGCGGGCCCCTTCTGCCAGGCCCGCGCCGGCCAGACCGTCGGTGATGGCCATGACCCGCTCGGGACGCTTGGCGCGAATCGCGGCCCGCATGACCACCGGGTGCACGTGAAAGCCGTCGGCCACGAGTTCGACGGCCACGCGGTCGTCGTCCAGCACGGCGCCGACGAGGCCGGGGGCGCGGTGCGTCAGCGGCGGCATCCGGTTGAACAGGTGCGTGGCGCGGCGCGCCCCGGCCTCGATGCCGGCCCGCGCCTCCTCGAGCGTGGCGCCCGAGTGCCCCAGCGAGACGCCATGGCCATGGGACACGAGGTCCCGGATCAGGGCCAGCGCGGACGGCAGTTCCGGCGCCAGCGTCACCGTGCCGAAGGCGCTGCGATGGGCGGCGATGACGCCGAGGATGTCCTCCGCGGTGAAACTCGTGGCCGTCCCTGGCGTGGCCATGTCGGCGGGCGCTCCGGGCGGCAGGCACAGTTCGGTGAGCGGTTGCGCGCCCCGGTAGTCGGGCGCCATGAAGTTGCTCTCGAGGTGGGCCGGCAGCACGCGCGCGGCTTCGGGGGATGGCGACGACATGGCCGCCTCGATCGCCCCGGCCAGCATCTCGAGGGCCGCCGGCGGGCAGGCGAACGTGGTCGGCTGAAACGACGTGCACCCGAAGCGCGGCAGGTGCGCGGCGATCGTCGCCACGCCCCGCGGGCTCTCCAGCGTGTCGTGCCCGAGGGCCCCGTGCACGTGCACGTCGATGAAGCCGGGCACGATCCACAGCCCGGCCATGGGCCCGTCAGCGCTGCCGACGCCGACCTCGACGATGCGGTCGCCGTCGATGACGAGAAGGCCTGGAGCGAGAACGCGGTCGGGGAGGACGAGGTGGGCGCCGTCGAAGATCAGCATGGGACCGTCATCATGCCTCAGGGCCGGCGGGGCAGGTCCACCCCGCGTCGACACGCAGTGTGCGACCGCGAAGGGGCGACACCGCTCGGCCCCTCCGCAGCCAGGCATCGACCTCGGTCAGCAGCGTCCGCAGGCCTCGCGCATCGGGCGCGGCGAGCACGAGGACGCCGGGGCTGTCGGCGAGGGGGAAGCGGCGCCGCTCGAGGAAATCGTGATCGAGCGTGATCAGGGTGCGATGGAGGTCGCGGGCCCGGTGAAAGTGCGCCAGATCGGTCGCGCGACGCCACTCGGGCTCATCGATGACGTGCAGGACGTCCCACCGGAGGCGCGTCCGCATGAAGGCCACGAGGGGCGCCGGGATGTTGGCGTCGGCGTAGATCAGCGGGCCGTCGGCGATGGCGGCCCGCAGAGGCCCGAGTTCCGAGAACAGCGTCCCCATGGCGAGTCCCGACACACAGGGTACCTCCGGAGTCGGGGTATCCTGCCGCCGTGATCACCACGGCCGGGATTGCAGGCATCGTGCTCGGGGCGCTGCTGGGCGTGTGCCTGCTCGCCGCCATCTGGGTCTGGCGCAAGGGACGCCCTTTCGCGGAGGGCCACGTCTTTCGGGCCAGCCGCCTGAGTCGGGGCAACCGGTTGTTGCCCGTCCAGGTCCTCATCACCCCCACCAGCGTCGTCCACTACACGCCGGAGTGGTTCGGCCGCCTGGAGCACTCCATCCACATGGCCCACGTGGCCTCGGTGCGCATCGACACGAACATGTTCTTCTCCGACGTGTTCATCGAGACGACGGGCGGCGTGAATCCAATCCGCTGCGCGGGGCATCGGAAGGGGGATGCGGTGCGGATGAAGACCCTCATCGAGCAGTATCAGACCGGATACTATCGACAGCAGTCGTCGGGCACCTGACCCGACCGCGCCGTCCGGGTGCCACCTCCAGTCGTGTCCGCCGGCGGGCGCGGCGCGAGCCCCCGGGCCGTCCGACCAGCGATTCCCGTGCCCGACGCCCTCACGCTTCCCGTCCGCGAGATATCCGCCCCCACGCCGACCACGCGCCGCCTGGTCCTCGACCTCGGCGACGTGCCGTTCGTCTACCAGGCGGGGCAGGCGGCGGCGCTCGGGCTGCACGGCCAGCGCGAGCGTCGGCCGTACTCGATCGCGTCAGCGCCCGCTGACACGTTGGCCGACGGCGGGATCGAGTTCCTGCTGCGCGTCAATCCCGGCGGTGGGCTCGGGCGCCATCTCGATGCAGCAGAGGCGGGATCGCGACTGGACTTCGAGGGCCCGTTCGGTGCGTTCCTGCTGCCCGATCCCTTGCCGGACGTGCCGCTGCTGTTCATCGCCGGCGGCACCGGGCTGGCGCCCCTGCGGTCGCTGGCGCGCGAAGCGCGCGCGCAGGGCCACCGCGGGCCGCGCCACCTGCTCTACTCGGTGAAGGACGAAGACGACGTGGCGTATGCCGCGGAGGTGGCGGGCTGGCGGGACGACCACCTCGGCGAGGCGGTCGTGACGATCACGCGACAGGTCTCGCCCGGAACGACGCTGCGTCGTGGCCGCATCGATCGGGCACTGCTCGGCCGCTTCGCGGTCGGTGGCCTGCCCCTGTGTTTCCTGTGCGGGCCACCGACGATGGTGGACGACCTCACCCACCACCTGTCGCAGCTCGGCGTCCCGGCCGACCACGTCAGGACGGAGCAGTGGACACCGACGGCCTAGCTACATGCCCATCGGGCGGTAGCCAGCATCGACGTAGATCACCTCACCGGTGACGCCGCGGCTCCAGTCCGACAGCAGGAACATCGCGGCCCCCGCGACGTCGCCGGTGTCGATGTTGCGCTTGAGCGCGGCGCGATCGCGGTAGACCTGCAGGATGCCCGAGAAGCCCGAGACGCCGGACGCGGCCAGCGTCTTGATCGGACCGGCCGAGATGGTGTTGACGCGGATGTTCTGGGCGCCGAGATCCGAGGCGAGGTACCGCACCGACGACTCGAGCGCCGCCTTGGCGACGCCCATCACGTTGTAGTTCGGGAAGACCCGATCGGCGCCGAGGTACGACAGCGTGATGATGCTGCCGCCGCCCTTCTTCGCGAGCAGGGGCGCGGCGCCGCGGGCCATCGCCACGAGCGAGTAGGCGCTGATGTCGAGGGCCGTGCGGAAGGCCTCGCGCGACGTCTCGATGAAGGGCGCCGACAGGGCCTCGCGCGGCGCGAATGCCGCGCCATGGACGACGAAGTCGAGACCGTCGATCTGGCTGTCCAGCGTGGCGAAGAGGTGGCTGATGTCTTCGTCGCGGCTCACGTCACACGGCAGCAGGATGGGAGGCGTCGTCAGCTGGGGCACCAGCTCCTCGACGTTCTCCTTCAGGCGCTCGTTCTGATACGTGAGCACGAGTCGTGCGCCGGCCGCATCGGCCTGCTGCGCGATGGCCCAGGCGATGGACCGCTTGTTGGCGACACCGACGATGAGACCGGTGCGTCCCGAAAAATCCGACATGCGACGAGTTCCTGTGGCCTACCGGCCGCGGCGGTTGTTGGGGCGCGACTTGCCAGGCTGACCACCCTGACCCTGCTGCGGTCCCTTGCCGGACGGATGGCCGTTGGCGTATGGCGAGTATCCGCCCCAGCTGGTGCTGCCTGCCGCCTGCGGCTGACGCGGACGCCCGCCGCCACCACGTCGACCTTGCTGCGGCCGCGCGTACGACGTGAAGTCGGCCGGCTTGCGCTCCTGCACCTGTCCTTCGATCTTGGGCAGCGTGGCACGGATCAGCGTGTGGCGATGGATGGGCTCCTCGCGCACCGGCGCATCGTCGACCGGCGGTGGAGCCGGCACGGGCGCGGGCGCGGCGGCCACGGGGCGCACCTCGACCGGTGGCGCGACGGCAGCCGCCGGCGTCAGCCGCGGGGC
>NZ_JALHPM010000221.1:0-9621 GCF_022842525.1 Luteitalea sp. | reverse complement strand
ATGTCTTCTCGCTTCTCTCGGTGGTCGCCGTCCTCGGCGTGGCAGCACCCGCCGCCCAGGCCCTGACCATCAACGTGGCCGACTGCTACAGCAACACCGGCTGTGGGGTCGCCCTCGGTGGCGTCGTCGTCAACATCAACAACGCGCCTGACGTGCCGGCAGCCGACATCGGCCGCGTGTTCATCGAGATCACGAACAACACCAACGGCTTCATCAGCCAGTTGTCCCTGTTCTATGCCGGTGGCCTGCCGAATCCGACCGCGGTCGAGAACTTCACGTCGGTGCTCGGCTCGGTGCAGGCCCCGACGCTGTCGTACGGCGCGCCGAACGGCACCGGTGGCGGGCTGACCCAGACGCTGAACTTCTCGTTCAACTACACGACCAGCAACTCGGGTGGCGGCGCCAAGCGCTTCGACGCGGGTGAGAAGATCTCGTTCTACCTCGACGCCGCCACGGCGCTCAGCGCGACCTCGTTCGAGAACGCGGCGTACATGCACCTCCAGGGGCTGCCGCAGGGCCAGAGCGCCAAGCTCCAGGCGTGCCTGCCGAGCTCGTTCGACCCCGATTGCCCGACGGATCCGGGCGACCCGAGCGTGCCGGAGCCGACAACGCTGATGCTGCTCGGATTCGGCCTGGTCGGCGCCGGTGTGGCGGGGCGGCGCAAGAAGTAGGTAGGCAGGATCGGTTTCCGCGCGGGGTGACCCCGGGGGCGTCCCTCCCTGGCGTGGTCCCCTGACGCGGCGGGCTCCCCAGCCCTGAGGCCCCCGGTGTCGCGACCTGTCGCGCTGCCGGGGGTCTTTCGCGTCAGGCCCTCAGCGAATGCGCTCGATCAGCGCGAGCTTCTCGTTGCTGCCGAGCAGGGCGACGATGTCGCCGGCCAGCAGCGTCTGATCGGCCTGGGGCGAGACGATGGTCTGCTCGGTGCCGTCGACCTGCCGCTTGATGGCCACGAGGGTGAGGCCGTGTCGGGCGCGCAGCTCGATGCTCCGGAGCGTATGCCCGACGAAGGGCGTCGGCACGGTGACTTCCACCAGCGAGTGGTCCTTCGACAGCGCGATGTAGTCGAGGGCATTCGGGATGACCAGGCTGCGGGCCGTCCGCTCGGCCATCTCGCGCTCGGGGAAGATGACGCGCGACACGCCCAGCTTCTCGAGGATGCGCCCGTGCAGGGGCGTGACCGCCTTGGCGATGATCTCGGGCACGCCGAGGTCCTTGACCTGCATCACCACGAGCAGACTCGCCTCGATGTTCTCCCCGATCGAGATGATCGCGACGTCGGCCTCGTTGACGCCGGCCTGCCGGAGGGCCCGGAGGTCAGTGGCGTCGATCTGCAGGGCGTTGGTCGTGAGCTCGCCCATCTCGCGGACGCGCTCCTCATCGTCATCGACGCCGATCACGTCCTGGCCGAGCGAAACGAGCGTGGAAGCGACGGCAGACCCGAACCGACCGAGACCGATGACAGCGTAGAGGCGTTTGGACATGACAGAAGAGAGTCGGGAGTCGGGAGTCGGGAGTCGGGAGTCGGGAGTCGGGAGTCGGGAAGCGGGAGTCGGGGACCGGGCTGGGTAGGGCCCGTTCTCCGAACGGGCCGTCATCGTCAGTACATGCGTTCTGCGTTCTGCGTTCTGCGTTCGACCTGGGCGCTATCCAATCAGCACCTTCCCCTCCGGGTAGCGGATGCGGGAGGCTTCGCTGCGGCGGGCCACGGCCATCAGGAGCGTCAGGGGCCCGAGGCGCCCGGCAAACATCATCAGGGCAATCAGCAGCTGCCCGGGAACGGAGAAGTGCCCGCTGAGGCTCAGGGGGCTGGCCCCTTCGCCGGTGGACATGCCCACGGTGCCGAAGGCCGAGACGACTTCGAACAGCGTCGGCAGCAGCTCTCGACCTTCCCGCGCCAGCAGGATGGCCGCCAGCGCGTTGACGGCCAGAAACGCCACGAGACAGATGAGGAAGGCCCGGGCGATCTGCTCCTGCGGCACCCGGCGCTTGAAGACGACGGCATCGGTCTCCCCGCGCGCCGTGGCCCAGAGCGCCGCCAGCAGCACGCTCACGGTGCTGACCTTGACTCCGCCCCCGGTACTGCCCGGCGCGGCCCCGATGAACATCAGGATGGTCATCACGAAGAGGGCGGAGGGCTGACACGCGCCGATGGCGATGGAGTTGAAGCCGGCAGTCCGCGTGACGACGGACTGGAACCAGGCGGCGAGCCAGGCCTGCCCGGCCGGGAGGGCGCCGAGCGTCTGCGGGTTGTCGCGCTCGAGGAGATAGAGCGCGATGGTGCCGCCGACGAGCAGGACCGCCGTCGCGGCGATCACCAGTTGCGAGTGCACGGACAGCTTCAGGGACCGTCGCCGGAGCGACGCGACCTCGAGAATGGTGAAGAACCCGAGACCGCCGAGAATCACGAGCATCGAGACCGTCAGGAGCACGATCGGCTCGTCGCTGGCGCCGACGAGGTTGTCGGAGAACAGAGAGAACCCGGCGTTGTTGAAGGCCGACACCGCGTGGAAGACCCCGAACCAGGCTCCGCGCGCCAGGCCATGCGTGCTGGCCCACCAGGCTCCCAGGATCAGCGCGCCGAGGCACTCGATGACGAGCGTCACCCGCAGCACCCCCCAGGCGAACCGCACGACCTCACCCGGGCCGAACGCATTGAGCCCTTCGACGAGCGTCTGCCGCTCCTGCAACGTGACCCGTCGGCCGAGGGCGACGCCGATGAGCGTCGAGAACGTCATGTACCCGAGGCCGCCGGCCTGGATGAGCAGCAGGACGATGACCTGGCCGAACGCCGACAGGTCCACCGGCGTATCGACGACGATCAGACCGGTGACGCAGACGGCCGACGTCGCGGTGAACAGCGCAGCGTGCCAGGGCAGGCGCAGGCCCGCCGACGCCCAGGGCAGGGACAGCAGCGCGGTGCCGACGACGATGAGGCCGAAGAAGCTGAGGATGAGCAGTTGCGGCGGCGTGAGTTGGCGCGGCCGCGACAGCGATCCCTGGCTGAGCACGGTGGGAGTCTGCCAGAGAAGTTCAAAATTCGAAATTCAGAATGAAGCGCGGGGCCAGCTGGGTCGCCCCTGCCCAACGCTCAGAACCATTCCATGGCGAAATCCGGGCTGGCGTGACGTCGCGGCGCTCGGCAGATCCACCCCTGCCTGCCCCGCGCTTCATTCTGAATTTTGCATGCTGAATTGGGTGGCGGTGGTAGTAGGCTAGGCACTCGATAGCAGTTCTGCTTCCGAACAGCGAGGTACCCGTGTCCGAACACACGCGTTCGCGCCCTGCTGGAGAGGACTCACCCTCCTCTGCTCCGGCGGAGGCGTCGGCGTCCAGCCCGAATTTCTCCAGACGCACGTTCCTCAAGTCGGTGGGTGTCACGCCCGTCGTGGCGGCGGCCATCGCGCCTGACGCAGCCGAGGCCCAGGGGGCCACGGTGGTGGGGCCCGAGGCGGCCCCGCTGACCCTGACCATCAATGGCCAGAAGCGCACGGTGACCGTGGAGCCACGGACGACCCTGCTCGACGCCATGCGCCAGCAGCTCGAGTTGACGGGCGCCAAGCGCGTGTGTGACCGCGGGTCCTGCGGGGCCTGCACCGTGACGATCGACAAGCGCACGGCCTATGCCTGTTCCGTGCTGGCGGTCGACGCCGAGGGGGCCGACATCCGCACGATCGAGGGGCTCACGCAGGGCACGGTGCTGCACCCGGTGCAGCAGGCGATCTTCGAGAAGGACGGCACGATGTGCGGCTTCTGCACGCCGGGCTTCGTGATGTCGACGGTGGCCCTGCTCGACAAGACGCCCAACCCCACGGCGGCGCAGGCCAAGAAGGCGCTCGACGGCAACATCTGCCGCTGCGGGACGTACGTGCGACTGCTCGAAGCGGCGCTGTCGGTGAAGGGAGGCGCCCGTGGCTGACGAACCGATGATGCCGCTGGACGAGTCGATCGCCGGCGAGCAGGTGGCCGAGGTCAACCTGCCGGCGACCGCCAATCCGAACTCTCCCTATGCGTGGCCGAAGGAACGCAGGATCCTGAGCACGCGGGTCAACCGGATCGACGGCCCGGTGAAGGTGTCGGGTCGGGCGAAGTACTCCTACGACATGAAGCGCCCGGGCATGCTGTACGGGCGCATCCTGCGGTCGCCACACCCGCACGCGCGCATCACGGCGCTCGACCTCGGGCCCGCGCTCAAGATGCCCGGCGTCAAGGCGGCCGTGCCGATCGCGAAGGTGGGCGGCAAGCTGATGTACGTGGGCGATGAAGTGGCGGCCGTGGCGGCCGTCACCGAGGATCAGGCCCGCGACGCCGCCCGCGCGATCAAGGTCGAATACGAAATTCTCCCGTTCCTGGCCAACGTGGAGCAGGCGCTGCAGCCGGAGGCGCCGCCGGTGTTCGAGGGTGGCAACGTGAAGGCGTCGCAGACCGAGGAAGAAGGCAGCATCACCGCCGGATTCGCCGCCGCCGCCCACATCGTCGAACAGACGTACAACACGCAGGTGCAGACGCATGTGTCGCTCGAGACGCACGGCTGCATGTGCGAGTGGGAGGGCGAGAAGCTGACGGCGTGGGTGAGCACGCAGGCGGTGCACGGCACGCGCGAGGGGTTCGCGACCAGCCTGGGGATTCCGCAGGCCAACGTCCGCGTGATCACCGAGCACATGGGCGGCGGGTTCGGCAGCAAGTTCGGACCGGACGTCCAGGGGATCGCGTGCGCGCGTCTCGCCAAGGAGGCGAAGGCGCCGGTGCAGCTGATGCTGGACCGCCGCGAGGAGCATCTGGCGGCGGGCAATCGCCCGTCGGCGTACGCGAAGATCAAGGCCGGCGTGTCGGCCGACGGCATGCTGACGGCCTTCGAGGCCGAGAGCTGGGGCACCGGCGGCGCCGGGGCGTCGTCCGGCTTCCCGCTGCCCTACATCTACACGTTCCCGAATCGTCGGCGCGTCCACAAGGACGTCTACATCAACGCCGGTCAGCAGCGCGCGATGCGCGCGCCGGGCCATCCGCAGGGTTGCTTCATCACCGAGATGCTGATGGACGAGCTCGCGGATCGCGTGAAGATGGATCCGATCGAGTTCCGCATCCGGAACCTCCCCCCGCAGGCGCCCAACGCCATGTGGCGCGAGTACTTCAAGATCGGCGCGTCGAAGTTCGGCTGGGACAAGCGGCATGCCACGGGGGATCCGACCCCAGGACCGATCAAGCGCGGCATGGGCTGCGCGGCCAACCGGTGGGGCGGCGGCGGGCGCGGCACGCAGGCCCAGTGCGAGATCCTCCCGGACGGCGGCGTGGTCGTGCGCTGCGGCACGCAGGATCTGGGCGTCGGCACCCGCACGCTGATTGCCGTCATCGCGGCCGAGACCCTCGGCCTGCAGGTGAAGGACATCAAGGTCGAACTCGGCGACAGCAACTACCCGTTCAGCGGGGGGAGCGGGGGGTCGACGACCGCGCCGGCCGTCTCGCCGGCGATTCGCGTCACCGTGAGCAAGGTGCTCCAGGAGTTGGCGACCCGCGTCGCGCCGGCCATCGGCGTGGCGGCAGCCGACATCACGGCCAGCGGTGGGCGGGTCCACTCGAAGACCACGCCAGGGAAGGGCCTGTCGTGGGCCGACGCCTGCAAGCGATTGCAGACGACGCCGGTGTCGGTGAATGCGGGGTGGGAGCCGGGGCTGTCGGCGAGTGGGTCGAGCGGCGTGCAGTTCGCCGAGGTGTCCGTGGACATCGAGACCGGTATCGCCAAGGTCGATCGCATCCTCTGCGTGCAGGACTGCGGCTTGATCGTCAACCAGCTCACCGCCGAGAGCCAGTGCATCGGCGGCATGGTCATGGGCGTGGGATATGCCCTGTACGAGGACCGCATCCTGGACCGGAACACGGCCATGCAGGTGAATCCGAACATGGAGTGGTACCTGGTGCCGGGGATGAGCGACATCCCGAAGATCGACATCATGCTGATGAACCAGCCGGAGCGCGGCGTCATCGGCATCGGTGAGCCGCCGACCATCTCGACCGCGGCGGCCATCGCCAACGCCGTGGCCAACGCCATCGGCGTGCGGGTCCGCAGCATTCCCCTCACCCCGCAGAAGGTGCTGACCGCCCTCGAGGGCGAACGCGCAGGAGGCACGCAGTGAAGCCGTTCGCATACGTGAAGGCTGCCAACGAGCAGCAGGCCCTCGCCGCCCTCGGGCGCGAGCGGGGCAAGGTGCTGCCCCTGGCCGGCGGCATGGACCTCGTGTCCCTGCTGAAGGACCGCATCGCGACACCCGATCGCCTGGTGAACGTGAAGGGCCTCGACGGCACCATCACGGCCACGCCGGACGGCGGCCTGCGCATCGGGTCGGCAGTCCGGCTCGTGGACCTGCAGGCGCATCCGACGGTGACCGCGCAGTACCAGGCCCTGATGGAGGCGGCGGCCGAAGTCGGCACGCCGCAGATCCGGAACCTCGGGACCGTGGGTGGCAACCTGATGCAGCGGCCTCGCTGCTGGTACTACCGCAACGAGGAGTTCCCGTGCCTGAAGAAGGGCGGGGCGCGGTGCTACTCCGTGGACGGCGAGAACCAGTTCCACGCCATCTTCGGCGGTGGCCCCTGCCACATCGTCCATCCGTCGAGCCTGGCGGTGCCGCTGGTGGCCTTCGGCGCCAAGGTGCGCATCGTCGGCCCGCGCGGGGAGCGCGAGGTGCTGGCCGAGGAGTTCTTCGAGCTCCCGGAACGCAACCTGTACGGTGAGACCGCCCTGCGGCCCGACGAACTGTTGACCCACGTCATCGTGCCGCCGGCCAGGGCGATGAAGAGCGCGACGTACGAGGTGCGCTTCCGCAGCTCGCACGACTGGCCCATCGCGTTTGCGTCGGTCGCGCTGCAGCTGCAGGGATCCACCGTGACGGACGCGCGCGTGGTGCTGGGCGCGGTCGCACCGATCCCGTGGCGGTCACCCGAAGCGGAGGCCGCGTTGAAGGGACAGCCCCTCAACGAGGCGACGGCGACGAAGGCGGCGGAGGCGGCGCTGGCAGGCGCCACGCCGATGACCCAGAACGCATACAAGGTGCAGGTGGCGAAGACCGCGGTGAAGCGGGCGCTCCTGCACGCGGCCGGCGTCTCGGCCTGAGAGGGGAACCATGGCTCATCCCGTTCCTGAATCCCGCCTGGTGTCGCCAGACGTGCACTGCGCCCACCTGCGACACAAGGGCATGTACGTCCTGACGACGCCGGACCCGGGCGAGCAGAAGCACGCCGGCACCTGGGACGCCACCGCGTACTGGTGCACCCAGACCCAGAAGGCCATGGGCCCCGATGGCAGTGCGGCGAACGCGGCCTGCTGCGTCGCCGGCAACGGCCGCGGCTGCTGCCACTGAACAATTCAGAATTCAAGATTCAGAATGAAGCGCGGGGCGAGCACATCCTCGCTCCGCGCTATTGAGTACACGTAGCTGTCGACCTTCAGGTCGACAGTCCTCCCCCCGCGACCTCCGCCGACGCCCCAGCCCGAACGTGCCGACGCCCTGCGGATGCCTGGCGGCGTTCGCCCCGCGCTGTGTTGTCGTGCCTAAGCTCTGCGGATGCATGGCGATGCTTGCCCCGCGCCGCATTTTGAACTCTGAATTCTGAATTACTTGTTGTAATGTTCTGCCATGAGTGCCGTTGACAGAACATTGGACGTCGTTGACCTCCAGCTACTGGAGATGCTTCAGGAGAACGCGCGCGTTTCCCAGGCAGACATGGCTCGAACGGTCGGGCTGGCGCCTTCCGCGGTGCTGGAGCGCCTCCGTAAACTCGAGGGCCGCGGTATCGTCCAGGGCTACGCCGCGCTGGTCGCCCCGCGAACCGTTGGTTTAGGTCAATTGGCCTTCGTGGCGGTGCGTGTCTCCGGTACCGGTGAGCAGGAGGAGTCTGCGGGCGCTCGCCTGGCTGCCGTGCCCGAGGTGCTCGAGGTTCATCACGTCGCGGGCGACGACTGCTACCTGCTGAAGGTGCGCACCAGCGACGCCCAGCACCTTGGAACCCTTCTCCGTCAACGACTTGGACGAATTCCCGGCGTCGTCTCCACCCGCACCACGGTCGTGCTCGAGACGGTGAAGGAAACCGTCAGACTTCCGCTCGGGCCGTCGACGCGACAGGGTGACGGCTCCGCCGATGACCCTCGAGCCGCGACCGCGGTGGCGCGATGAGAGGCCTGTCGACCCGACAGCTTGCGTACATTGCCTTCGCGGCCGTCTGCGTCTTCTGGGGTACGACCTATCTCGGCATCAAGGTCGCGCTGGAGACGGTCCCACCGTTCCTGTTGGGCGGCATGCGCTTCACGCTGGCCGGGTCCGTGCTCGCCGTGGCCCTCCGCCTGCTCGGGCACGAGTGGCCGGACTGGCGCCGGGCGCCAACCTTCTTCCTGATTGGCCTGGCGATGCTCGGCTTCGGCAACGGCGGCGTGGTCTGGGCCGAGCAGTTCATGGCCAGCGGCCTCGTGGCGGTGCTGGTGGCGTCGACGCCGTTCTGGATGGTCGGCATCGAGTCACTGGCCGGCGGCGAGCGACTGACCCGGCGAACGGTCGTCGGCCTGTCGATCGGCTTTTCGGGCATTCTCCTGTTGGTGTGGCCGGACCTCCTGGCGGCGATGTCGGCGACGTCGGGCTGGACCTGGATCGGCGGCCTGATCGCCACGCAGTTGGCGTGCGTCGGCTGGTCGGTGGGCTCGACGGTCTCGAAGCAGCGCCTGCACGACACCGACCCGCTCGTGTCGGCGGCGGGACAGATGCTGGCCGGTGGTCTGGTGATGCTGGCGGTGTCCGGTCTGCTCGGCGAGTACGGACGCCTCACCTGGACGGCGCGCAGCGCCGCCGCGGTGGCCTACCTCTTCGTGGCGGGGAGCCTGGTGGGGTTCGTGGCGTACACCTATGCCCTGCGGCACCTGCCGATGTCCATCGTGTCGCTCTACCCGTATGTAAACCCGGTCGTCGCCGTCGTCCTCGGCACCTGGCTCCTCCACGAGCCGCTCACCTGGCGCATCGTCGTGGCGATTGCCGTGATTCTGGGCGGCTCGGCGGTGGTGTCGGGAAGAATTCAGCATTCAAAATTCACAATGAAGCGCGCAGCCAACACCGAAGATCTGCCGGGGGCTCTCCGGGTCCAGAAGGAGCCTGTTCAGACGTCAGAATGAAAAGAGCAGCGCGCCGCGCCCGGCATCCGCAGTGACCGGCGCCCGCAGGACATCGAATTCTGCTTGTCGCGAAGGCGCCGGGGCTTCATGCTCGATGTGCAGCCCTGACGATATTGGCTTGATTGCAGGCGTTGTTCGAAGCTCATCTGCTTCGAGCTGCGCCTCATTCTGAATTGTGAATTGTGAATTGCTTGTGAGGCTCCCATGACCCGTGTTGCCCTGACTCTTGCCATGATGCTCACCGCCGCCCCCACGCTGGCCGCCGATTCGGCGACGCCCGCCGCGGCGCGGACGACGACGCCGACCGTCAGCGGCACGTACGTCGAAGCACGGACCGCGGAGGTCTTCGCCGGCGGCTGCATCATGAACAGCGAAGCCGAGACGATGGGGCGGCAGGCCGTGCTGGCGTGGCGCGTGGACAAGGGGCAGGTCGGGGGCGTGAACATCGACGGCCTCGCGGTGGTCGCCGCGCT
>NZ_JALHPM010000220.1:0-9649 GCF_022842525.1 Luteitalea sp. | reverse complement strand
GCCGCCGGGTCGCTCAGGGTCAGCGGCCAGCCCTCGCCATCCACGGGGCCGTCGAGCGCCAGCACGGAGCTGAAGCCGCCGTGGACGAGCGCCACGCGCAGCCCCCACTCCTCGAGCACGTCCGCCATCAGGTCCACCGCGTAGCCCTTGCCGATGCCTCCGAGATCGAGGCGCACGCCCGGCTGCGTCGCGCGGACGACGAGCGCGTCTTCGTCCAGCTCGATCGACGACAGGCCGGTGCCGATCGAGATGTCGAACGCGCCGTCGGTCACCTCGAACATGTGCCGCGCGATGACGAGACACTCCAGAGTCTCCAGGCTCACGCGAGTCGCTTCACCCGCCTCCAGCCGGTTGATCCGCGAGATGTCGCTGTTGGCGATGAAGCGGCTCAGGTCTCGTTCGAGCCGCTGCGTCAGCGCCAACGCGGCCTCGGCCGCCTGCGCCGCATACCGCGCGTCGGGGTGCAGGGCATACACCTCGAAGACGGTGTGCATCGCCTCGTGCGAATGGCGCCGCGCGTCGCGCGCGCGGCGCCCCTCGATCCGGAGACCGCTCTCCTCGTCCGGCTGACTCACATCAACCCAGCGACCACGTCCCGCGGTAGTTGTGGCGGACGTACTGATCGGCCTCGGGCTTGTTGGTCACCTTCATGGAGGCGGCATCCCACATCAGCCGCTCCCCGGGGAAGCGCATCGCGACGTTGCCGAGCAGCACGGCCTCGGTGAACGGCCCGGCGTAGTCGAAGTCGGCCACCGCCTTGCCCTTCTGGCGGATCGCGTCGAGCCAGTTCTTCTCGTGCCCGCCACGGCCGCCTTCCACGCGCGGCAGCGACTTGGGCGGCCGCTGGAAGGCCTGCATCGCCGTCTCGGGGATCAGGCGCGGGCTCTCCGAGTACGTCTCGCACCACATCTTGCCCTTGTCGCCGACGAAGATGGTGCCCGATTCCGGCAGCTTGCGATCCGGCTCGAGTTCCGCCGGCAGCTCGGGGAGGAGCCCGCCGTCGTACCAGTGCACCGTCACCGGCGGCATGTTCCCGCGCGCCGGGAACGACAGGTGGATGAGCGACGAAGGCGGATAGCTGTCGTTGTACTCGACGCGCTGCCCGAAGCCCCGCTGCCCTGGCGCCGGGGGCAGGAAGTTGTACCCGAGCGACGACACGACGCTGGTCGGCGCGCCCAGCTTGAGGATGGTGAACGACGCGTCGAGCACGTGGCAGCCCATGTCGCCCATCGCGCCGGCGCCGAAGTCCTGCCACGCGCGCCAGCCGAACGGGTGATAGGTCTTGTGGAACGGCCGCACGGGCGCGGGGCCGAGCCAGAAGTCCCAATCGAGGCCGTCGGGCGCGGCCATCGTCTCGGTCGGCCGCGGCATGCCCTGCGGCCAGATGGGCCGGTTGGTCCAGCAGTGCACCTCCCTCACCTGGCCGATGGCGCCCGCCTCGAGCCACTCCTGCATCAGGCGCAGGCCCTCCTCCGAGTGGCCCTGGTTGCCCATCTGCGTGACGACCTTGTACTTGCGCGCCGCCTCGGCGAGCGCGCGCGCCTCGCTGATGGTGCGGGTGAGCGGCTTCTGCACGTAGACGTGCTTGCCGAGCTGCATGGAGGCCATCGCGATCAGCGCGTGCCAGTGGTCGGGCGTGGCCACGAGCACCGCGTCGATGTCCTTCTGCTTCTCGAGCATGACGCGGTAGTCCTTGTACATCGTCGCCTTGGGCACCTTCGCGATCGTGTCGCGACGCTTCAGTGCTTCCTTGGCCGCGGCGCTCTCGTCGATGTCGCAGAGCGCGACGACGTTGTCGCTCTTGATCACGTTGAGCAGGTTCGAGGTGCCCATGCCGTGGATGTAGCCGACGACGGCGACGTTGACCGTGTCGCTGGGCGCCTGGTAGCCGGTGCCGCCGAGCACGCGACGCGGGACAATCGTGAAGCCGGCGGCCGTGGCCGCCGTCCCCATGAACGCGCGTCGGGAGACCTGGGTGGGTGATTGCTTGTCACTGCTCATTGCTCTGCTCTCCTGTCCATGTCACGCACACACTCTCACCGCGAGGCCGTCGTCTGACCCGCCCCGGAGGCAGGTCGGCTCGCGACACGTTCACGCCAGATGTGCCCGACGTCGACGGCCGCACGGGCAAAGTCGTACCAGCGCAGCTTCGACCCGGGGATGTCGTGCCAGGCGGGCAGCACGAGTTCGTACAGGCGGTCCTTCCGCGAGGGTTCGTCCGGTGCGACCGGCGTCCGAAGGTACCGCGCAATCAGCTCCACGTCGAAGATCCAGGGACTGCGAAACGGCTCCGCGAAGAGCGCCGCCGTCGCCTCGTTGACCCGCAACACCTTGGCGCCGCACTGCGTGTCGTAGACCGCCAGGTCGAGGGCATGCGACACCGCCGTCGCGAAGACGCGCCCGAGGTAATGCCGCGTCGCCTTCCGCCGGACGTCACGCCCGAGCAGTTGGACACGCGAGCCGAGGACGAACTCGATGGTGGGGCGGCCCTGGAGGACGGCCAGGAAGTCGTCGATGGCGCGGAGGGGCGTCGAGAGATCGGCATCGAAATAGCCCACGAGCGCCGCACGCTGGTCGATCGCCGCGAGCACGCCGGCCCGGACGGCCTCGCCCTTGCCGCGATTGGGGCGGTGCCTGACGGTCGTGACGCTGCGGGGCGCCGCCGCGCGCATGCCATCGAGGATCGCCCCGGTCGTGTCGGTACTCCCATCGTCGACCATCACCAGCTGGACGCCGGGTCGCGTGCTGACGAAGTCCAGCAACGCGGCGCTGTCGAGCCGGGCCGCTTCGTTGTAGCACGGAACGACGAGGGCAAGCTCGGGAGGCGTCATCGCAGCATCGGACCGCCGGGCGTGCCCTCGTCACCGCGGGCGACACTCGCCAGGAAACGCTCCCACAAGTCACCCTCGACGTACAGGGCCTGCAGCACCTCGGGCCGGAGGCCGTAGAACTCCGAGACGTAGCGGTCGCCGAGCGACGCGTCGAGCGCCGGCGCGTGTGCGAGCGACGCCACGAGGACGGGCGCCTGCAGCGCCACGGGATCGTCGGGTGCGGCCCAGTAGCCGACCTGCGGCATCGCTCGGAGATACCAGGGCAGGGGCCATTGCTCCGAGGGCGGGGCAATCACCGACACCTGCATCTGCGTCCCGTCGGGATGCACCGCCGCCAGCTCGCGGATGCGCGTGGCCATGCGGACCGCGTCGGGCACGGTCTGGGCGTAGACGTAGGGGTTGCGCGGGTCGGAGGCGTAGGTCACCGACGCGCGCCAGGCCTGCCATCCCAGCTGCGCGCCAGCAATGACGCCGATCACCACCAGCGCGGCGCGCGCGAGTCGCGAGGGCGGCCGCTGGATCAGCCACGCGAATCCGACGCCGGCGAGGACGATGGCGGTGACGTGGAACGGCAGCACGTTCCACGGGGTCTTGTACCGGATCGCCGAGAACACGGCGGCGCAGACGAGCACGTCGATCGTGAGATACCGCGCCCAGAACGCCGCGACGACGGTGGCAGGAGTCGGCTGGCGCCACGCCGTGGCCGCACCGATGGCGGCAAGCACCAGCACCAGTCCTTCGCTCCACGTCACGCCCTGCGCCGAGTGGTAGGCGAGCAGCCGCAGGTAGTAGCTCCAGGGCTGCCCATGGTCGGCCGGGTTGACGCCGCGATCGAGATACGTGCCGGCGCCGCGGAACGGCTCGAGGAGGCTGCCGGGCGAGGTGAGGAACGAGGAGTAGAAGAGGCCAGCCACACCGAACGCCAGCGCCACGCTCGCAAGCGCGGCCCGTCGGCGGCGCGGGACGGTCATCGGGTTCTGCCACGTCGCGGTGCCGAGCGACCGGCCGGCGATGGCACTCGCGACGAGCGCCACGGGCAGCACGATGACCGCCGTCTCCTTGGTGGCCGCGGCGAGCCCCGCGGCGACGCCCGCCAGGACGAACCAGGCCATGCCGCCTCCGGTCGCGACACGCCCGACGCCGACCACGAACGCCAGCGTGAAGCTGGTGAACAACGCTTCCTGGATGTACATCCGCGAGTAGAAGACCATCGCGGGCGAGAGCGCCATCAACCAGGCGCCTGCGGCGACGGCCGGCCGCCCGATGCCGGCCGAGAGCCATGACAGCACGAGGATGGTCGCCGCCCCGAAGGCGACCGTCACGCCGCGGAGGGTACGCTCGTCAAGGGCGGCAAGGGTGAACTGGCCGCGCAGCCACGCCGCCGGCAGGGTCAGGTAGTAGAGGGTCGGCCCGTGATGGTCGACCGCGTCGTAGCGGTACTCGCCGCGTTCGAGCAGCGCGCCGAACTTGACGGCCTGGTTCGCCTCGTCATGGTGCATCGGTCGCTCGTCGAGCCGCACGAGCCGCAGTGCGAGACCGACGACGACCGCGACGGCGAGCAGGGCGCCGAACGACGACCGGGTCACTTGGGCAGGCCGTAGACCTCGACCTCGACGTAGTGGTTCAGGTCGTTCGTGGTGTTCCCGCGGGAGTAGAGCCGGACGTACCGTCCGCGAGCGCCCTGAGGATCGATCAACCGACCCTCGGCGACCTCGATGTACTCCTTCTCCTTGCCCTGGCCCAGCTTCGACGAGTTGTCGTGATCATTGTTGAACACCGTCGTCACGCCGGTCTTGAACGACGCGTCGCTCGACACCTGGACGATGACGTCGCGGTAGACGCGCGCCTGGGTGTGGTAGTGCCACAGGAGAATGGCCGAGAGCGGGTGCGAGGCGCCGAGGTCGATCTGCACCCACTGCGACCCGGGCCCGAGCTCCACGAAGTAGCCGTCGCCCCCCGACTTCCCGCCGTCGGTGATCATGTCGAGTTCGCCGATGACCGGCAGCGAGTCGCTCGAGGTGACCGGCTTCTTCGCCGACAGCAGGACGGTGCCCTTCGGCACGTAGAACGGCCCGCGTGACTTGCCGGAGACCTCGAGGTTGGCACTCTTGATGTTGGTGGGCGTGCCGATGAACATGGGCTTCGGGAGCGAGAGCTTCAACTCGACCTTGCCCGCAGGGGCCTGTGCGCCAAGGGGTGCCAGGGTCAGGGCGAATACGATCAGGCCAGCAAATGTGCGTGTAGTCATCGAGGGTCTCGGCCAGAGGGCAGGTGCACGGCTATCTCCGCTATCTCCGCGGAGTGTATGTCCGTCCATTTTGGGGGGTCAAGCCGCGGCCGGGGCGATGGAGGTGGTGGGCGCAGTCGGCCCCGGGCATCGGTTCGATTACCGCGCGCCTCAATCACGACAGCAGCGACTCCCGTTGCGACCAGTGCGTGCCCGACGAAACACGAGGTGGGGCCAGCCCGGAGAGCTGGCCCCACCTCCCTACCAGAGGTACGTCGCCTTCAGCCACACGGTGTGGGCCGTGTAGTTCTCCCAGCCGTAGTTCATCAGCAGGAAGGTGTTGGAGTGCGCGAGGCGGTCGAGGGTCTGGGTGCCGAGCGCCCAGTCGTTGACGCCGAACTGGTCGTACATGTACGTCAGGCCGAGCGACAGGTTGCGGCGAAGCCAGTACGCCGTCGTCACGCGGGCCTGCGTCCAGTCGTTGTAAACCGGATTCAGCTGCGCCGGCGTGGGGAGCGTGCTGTTGGCCACCACGCTGTAGACGAACGACGTGTCCGCCTTCGTGTAGTCGTAGTTCACGCCGAAGTCGAGCTTGCCGAACAGCTTGGGCGCCTCGAAGTAGGCGTTGACCGTCGAGACATCCTCCTCGATGTCGTCGTTCCAGTTGCGGCGCGCGTCGAAGAAGGTCGGGTCGGGCGGCGGGCTCGCCGTGCGGCTCGTCTCGAGGGACGAGAACGTCTCGAAGAGGTAACTGGCGCCCATGGTGAAGGCGTCGCCCGGCGAGAAGTCCACGCCGAAGCCGATGGTCGAGAAATCCTGGCTACGCAGGCCGAAGTCGCCGTCCATCGTCCGGTCGTCTTCGCCGACCGATCCGTTCACGTTGAACGACACGCTGTCGGCCGGCAGGAACGTGACCACGAACTGCGCCTGGTCACGATCACGGTTGCTGAGGTCGGCGTGACGCAGACCCGGCTGCTCGCTGTAACCCTCGAGGATCGACACGTCGAAGCCGTCGCCGCGTCGCTTCTGCGTGAGGTAGCCAGCCCGCACCGTCACGTAGCGGTTCGACGTCCAGTCGTAGCCGATGCGGAACGAATCCTCAGACGTGGTGTCGAAGATGCGGTTGGTGCGGTCGATGTCCTCGCGGACGTAGCCGATGCGGAAGGCACCGTTGCGCCACGGGGTGAACGACGCATCGAGCTCGGTCGTCTGCCGGTTGAACGAGTACGGGTGCGACTTGTCGCCCGGCGAGTTCACCAGCGTCGTGTCGTAGCTGATCTTCTGGTCGTAGTGGAAGACCGGCGTCTTGTTGTTCATGTCGTACGAGCGGAAGCTGGCGTTGAGCCACACCCAGTTCGCCGGACGCGAGTTGAAGCGCAGCAGGACGGTCGTCACGTCGGCATCGGCGTCGACGGCGGTCCGCTCGAGGGGCGGCACCGTCGTGATGCCCGGGTTGACGGTCCATGGCAGGATCTGCGCGTCGCTGGTCATGGCCGACTGCGCCACATACGCGATCACGCGGCTCTTGGCTGGCAGGGCGACCGAGCCCGTCGCCGAAACCGTGTGCATCGTGCTGGACGGCCAGCGCGAGAGGCGGCCGAGGGAACTGGCGTTGCTGGCGTTGGTGAGGCGCAGCGGGTTGTCGAAGGTCAGCGACTCCGTCTCGCTGTTGAACAGCGATCCGTCATACCCGGCCTTGAACATGGCCTTCTTGTTCGCCCACTCGACGTTGGCGGCGATCTCGGTGTTCCGCGTCTGGACGGGCGCGGGCACCTCGAACGTCGAGGCCATGCCGAAGCTGGAGCCCCACGGCTGGTTGCCCTTGCGGCCGGTGGAGATCAGCGCGAAGTTGATGTCCGTGTGGCGATTGAGCTGGTACTGGCCGCCCAGGGTCGTGATGTCGCGCTTCATGCGCAGTTCGAACGGCGAGGCGAAGGCCTCGACCGCGGGGTTCAGCGTCGCCTGGCCCGAGCCGATGGCCGACTGCAACGCATCGTCCACCGTCACCGTGGTGTTGTTGACGACGCTGAACGGCGTGCGCGTCGAGTAGTCCTGCTCGTAGGGGATCTGGTTGTACTCGAACCAGCCCTTGAAGCGACCGAACTGCTCGACGCTGGCGCCGAAGCGCTGATCGCGGTAGCCGACGTTGTCGGCCTCGACGCGCCACAGGCGCGCGTCGGTCTCGCTCGTCCACCGGAAGCCCTGGAGCAGGGGCCCGGTGCGGTTGTCGCGGTAGCGATTGAAGCGCGCTTCGTCGCCGTCCACGTCGTTGAGGCGGACGCCGAAGTCCACCGATCGCAGATTCGGGTCCAGCACCGTGCCGGCCTGACTGTCGTCGGCGGGGGGCTGTCCGATGGGGGTCTGCGCCAGGAGCGGTGCCGTCGTGAGGAGGGCGCCGAGCAGGCCGACTGCAAGAGTGCGTGTCGTCATGATCGTGTCTCCTAGCGAAGCAGCGTGACGCCAGCCGGGTGGTTGCTGCCGTGAATGGCCGAGTGGCAGTTGACGCAGCCGCGCGACAGCATGCGGTTGCTGCGGTTGTTCAACTGGGTCTGGTCGTAGATGGTCGCGGGGTGCCGCGAGTGGTTGTGACACCGCTGGCAGAGCATCGGCTGCTTCGCGATGAGCATGCGCTCGTGCGGCGAGCCGTGCGGGTCGTGGCAACTCACGCAGTTGTCACGCACGGCGGCGTGCTCGTGCAGGAACGGGCCGCGCTTCTCCGTGTGGCAGCTGATGCAGGACTCGTTGAGCCAGTTGCCCACCTTCAGCAGCTTGACGTTGGTGGCGCCGTGCGCGTTGTGGCACGACGAGCACTCCATCTTGCCCTCGGCGATGGGCATGTGCGAGGCCCGACGCATCTTCGCCGCCTGCTGCTGATGGCACGACTGGCACAAGGCCGTCTGCGTGTCGGTCTTGAGCTGGTTCTCGAACGACTTCGGGGTGTGGACGCTGTGGCACGACGAGCACGCCATGTTGCGCGCGTCGTGCGCGCTGCCATCCCACAGGGCATGCGGTCCCTTGGTGTGGCACGACAGGCACGCCTCGTTGCCGATCCGCGCGTCTTCCTTGGTGTCGCCGAAGCGCAGGATCTTGCCCTTGTCGTCGTCGTCGACGTGCGCCTGGCCGGGACCATGGCAACTCTCGCAGCCACTGTTGGCCGACGGCGTGCGCGGGTTGTTCACTCGCCCGTGCGGCGTCTTGTTGATGCTGCCCTGGGCCTCATGACACTGAATGCACGTGTCGTCGCCGGTGAACCCGGGTGCCGGCTGGCCGTTGGCCAGCGTCGCCTTGAACTTGCCGGTGGCCCCAGCCGCCAGAGACGCGTGCGCGGGCGTGGAAGGTGCGAGGGGCGCCGCCTGCGCAGGCGCAGCGGCACTCGGCTTGGGTCGGACGAGACCCTCCTGGTCGGGCCCGCTTCTCGCGTCAATCGACGCGACGGTCACCACGACCCACATCGCGAACACGGCAACGATGCCGGTCCACGCACTTGCTGCTCGCCTCATGTCAGCCTCCATTGCCCTCGCGCGACCGGGCGCATCATGGTCCAGCCATCTCGACAAGGAAGAATGGCAGGAACAGCGCCGCGCTCACGGTGGTGAGCGCGGCGCCAACGCGGCCAGCGGTTGCGCCGTCATGGCGCGCGGGAAGGGTGAGCCGGCCGTCACCCACAGTGCAGACCTACTTCAGGCTCGCCATGTAACCCACGAGGGCCTTCAGGTCCTCGTCCGCGAGCTTGTAGGCCTTCATCTTGATCTTCGGCTTCTCGGCCAGCTTGGCTTCCATCTCTGCCGGCGTCACGATCCACTTGGTGATGTCGTCGGTCGACAGCTTCTTGCCCACGCCGTCCAGCGGCCACTTCTTGTTGCCCTTGCCCTCGATCGCGTGGCAGGTCTGGCACTTGTTGGCCGTGTACACGGCCTTGCCCTTCTCCACGTCCTGGGCGCTGAGTAGGGCAGGGAGGGCGATGATGGCGGCGAGGACCGCGCCGGAGGCAATGCGCTTCATGTGACGTCTCCTTCTCGCAAGGAGCGGGTAACTGGTATCAGGTCGGTACGTCGACATACCGCGCGGCCGCTCGTGTGCGATGCACCGTACCATGCGCTGCCGGAAAGTCGGCATCACTGCAAGTGCAGGCGGAGAATAGCGCAACGAACTGTGCACTGAAAGAGGTAAGTGACCGCTGAAATGGCGACTCAGACAGTCCGCTATGCCGGCTGTCTGACGACACCCGAGCACGTCTCTGGTGCGCCGCGCGACCGACGATCGTCGCGCGACGAACGTGCAACTGCTCGAATTGCTGAGGAAAGCGTGCGGGCGTGTGGCTGCGTGCCAGTGTGAGGGGAGCGCGTCAGCCCACCCATGTCGGGAAGCTGACGCGCTGAACAACGAGGGTTGTAGGAGTCGACCTACACGGGAATCAGACTGCCGTATCTCCGGCACTACGCGCGCGCCGACACGCGACGCGCACCGAACACCAGCTATCTCGTGCGAAGACCCGGACCGGGTCCACGCCCCGGACCACCACCGGGACGTCCGCCCCCCGGACGCCCGCCGCCATGCGGCCGCGCGTGCATGGCTGGCGCCGACGGCCGTC
>NZ_JALHPM010000219.1:0-9674 GCF_022842525.1 Luteitalea sp. | reverse complement strand
GCGGCTCTTCGGGCCGATCGGCTACGTGCCACCCGCGGAGTACGAGGCGCGCTACTATCAGCAGGCGACTGCGGCCTGAGTCACAAAACACGCCCTCCGAGATTTCCGGTCCGATTCACCCTGGTGTGGGGTGAGAACGTTGTCACCTCGACCACCTTCATCTGGGGCGACAGCATCGTGTGGGGCGAGGACCTCGTCTCCATCGACGGCCAGACGTTTACCTGGGGCGACACGTTCATCTGGGGCGAATCGCTCATCTGGGGCGAATCGAGCGTGACCGCCCTAGGGACGACGCCCAAGTAGCTGAAGCGGCGCGCCGCACGAGCGCGCAGCCCAACCTAGACGCGGAGTGGTGCCGTTCGTGATCTGGCCCGGCCGGATCGACACCAGGCTCGCCGCTGGCTAGCTGCCCGGTGGAGCAGGGAATGACAATGCGGGCGGGGACTGCAATCTCCGACTTGACCGCGCACCTCGCTCGACACGCTGCCTGGTGGATCCGGCTTCGGTGTGCCGGTCGGACTAACTTTGCGCGCGTTCGGCGTGCTTCCATCTCGCGAGACCCGCCCGAAGGCCAGGCGCACCATTGCGGACGCGGTGCCAACCACGAAAATGCCGGGTTTGACCCGCACGGCCAGGATGGGGACGCCTCTACGGAGCGGGGACGGTCTGTGACGCGTTCAGTGCCGGCGTTGCCGCTCACTGACAACTGACCACCCCGCTCGGCGGCACACTGACCAGACGGCAGCCAGGGCTGTCGCCCACAATGGCCGCATTCGGAGCCGTGAGACGTAGAGTAAGTAGTCAGTGCTCGGCGAGCAGAACCGCCCGGCTCTGGTCAACACTCATTGAGCGACAACACGCAGGTGTTCCAACAGGAGCTGCCGCGGGCAAACGCGGCTGGTTCAGACCCGTCGTCCGACACCGTTCTGTACTATTCGCGCGGACGAGCCTTATCTATTTCTCCAGATTCGGGGTACTCGCTATCGTGACCCGCTAGGAGGTAGGCAAGATGCGCCATTGCGTCATCGCCGGTCTGGCCGCGAGCGCTCTGCTGATCACATGCCCGATAACCGTGCTGTCACAGACGACGGCCGGCGCAATCGCAGCTTCGGCGCAACGCCTGCGTACCGAGGCGCTTGAAGTGACGCATCTACTGCGGGCGAGTCGGCCAGACTTCGTTGCCGTGAACGGGAAAGCAGACGCTCTCCAGAGCCACGCCAAGGCGCTTACGCAGAGTCTGGAGTCCTTCGAGGCCAGCGTCGGGACGCTGGCGGCGAGGCAGGCCTCCGCGCTCGACCGCGCGCGGGCTGCGGGCGCAACGCTGGCCATCATCTTGTCGAACAAGGCGTCCATCCTGTCCGACGGCGACGCTTCAGGCAGACGGCGTTCACTGCTACGTGCCAAGGCGGAGGCAGTCGCCAAGCGAGCCGACATCGTCGCAACCGAGATGACGCGCGTAGGGGCGTGAGCGATCGAGGTCGTCAACCGACGTTCTGCGAGTGCTCCCCGGTGAGTTCACCGTCAGTGCGTGACCGTCGCCGGCGCCACGGTCGAGAAGGAGGCGATGCCGATGAACAGCAGAAGACCGTCCAAAACTCGGATAGTCACGGATCTGGCGGGCGTGGCGGCACACGGACCGCCCGCGGTGAAACCGAAGGCACGGGCCAAGAACGGGCCCTCGAAGGGGACTAACAGACGCGCGGGCCAGCTCATGGCGTTGCTTGAGGAGCGTCGCCAGGCCCTGAGGCGTGAACTCCGCGGACGCATTCGGGCCGTCCGTACGGGGGGGGCGGAGCGGTCAACCGAGCAGCCTGGCGAGGTTGCCGAGGTCGACTCGCAGGACGGTATCGAGTTCTCGCTCATTCAAATCAAAGCCGAAGCACTCAGCCGCGTCGACGAGGCACTCACCCGCCTCAGCGAAGGCCGCTACGGCTGGTGCATCGAATGTGGAGACGAGATTGCGGCAGTACGGCTGCGCGCGCTGCCGTTCGCCGTGCGTTGCCTAGACTGCGAGGAGTCCCGGGAAACGACTGTGCGTGACCGCGTCGCGTCCCGCCGTCGCCTCGACTCCGGCGTGGCCGACTCCTGACGGCAGTCGCGTGTCGTCGGCTCAGGTCCGGGCCTCGAGCGCCAAGCTGCGCAGACTCCCCCTGCACGCTGGTCGCCTAGCCGGACGACGCCGTGCGGTCTCAGGCCAGAGCGACGCAGGCCCAGCCCACGAGCTTGCCAACCGCCGGGCCTTTCGGCCTCTCAAGCGCGCCTCACGGAGCGGGGTTGCGACGCCGAGAGCCGCTCACGATGGCTGTCGGCGACGGAGCTTGGCCCCGCGCCGTGGCCTCGACGTGGGCACCGTGATCGGCTCGGCGCGGCCCGGCTCGATCTTCCAGATTCGAGCGCAGTACTCCCGGATGGCGCGGTCGGACGAGCACCAGCCAGACCGCGCGACATTCACGATCGCGTCGTGCGTCCAGCGTGGCTGGATGAGCCACCGCGCGCTCACCGCATCTTGCGCCTCGATGAACGACGCATAGTCGGCCATCAGCATGTACGGATCGTCGTGCAGCCACTGCCTCACCAGCGGACGGAACACGTCGCGGTCGCCGCCAGCCAGGGCGCCCGACGCGACCAGGTCCACCACCCGCGCCAGGCGCGGATCCTGCTCGTAGTAGTCGCGCGGGCGATACCCAGCGGCCTTCCGCGCTGCCACGTCTGCGGCCGTCAGACCGAAGAGGAAGAAGTGATCGGCGCCCACGGCGTCGCGGATCTCGATGTTCGCGCCGTCGAGCGTCCCGATCGTGAGGGCGCCGTTGAGCGCCATCTTCATGTTGCCTGTGCCGCTGGCCTCCTTGCCGGCGAGCGAAATCTGTTCCGACAGATCGGCTCCAGGGTAGATGAGCTGCGCGTTCGACACGTTGAAGTCTGGGAAGAAGACCACACGAAGCCTTCCGGCCACGTCGGCGTCGGCATTGATAACATCAGCGGCGGCTGTGATGAGGCGGACGATGAGCTTCGCCATCCAATAGCCGGGTGCCGCTTTGCCTCCGAACAGGAACACCCGGGGCACCACCGTGCGCGCGGGACTGTCCTTGATTCGGAGATACTCGGTCAACACATGCAGCACTTTCAGGTGCTGCCGCTTGTACTCGTGAATGCGCTTGACATGGACGTCGAACAGCGCCGCAGGATCCACGCGGACTCCTGTGCGGTCAGCGATGAGCTCGGCGAGGCAGACTTTGTTCAAGTGCTTGACGTGACGCCACGCCTCTTGAAAGCCTGCGTCATCGGCCAGGCGAGCGAGTCCGGCCAGATCGTCGAGGTGCCAGGCCCAACGGTCCCCGAGGTGAAGGGTGATGAGGCCCGCCAGGCCGGGGTTCGACAGCGCCAGGAACCGACGGGGCGTGACGCCGTTCGTGACGTTATGGAAGCGCTCCGGGTGCACGGCGTGCCAGTCGGCCAGGACTTCCCGGGCGAGCAGGTCGCTGTGGAGGGCGGCGACGCCGTTGATGGCGTGGGCCCCCGCGCACGCGAGGTTCGCCATCCGCACGCGCCGTTCCCCGCGGTCGTCGATGAGCGACAGCCGTGCCACGAGCGCGTCGTCGCCGGGAAAGCGTGTCCGAACGTCGTCCAGGAGTCGGCGGTTGATCTCGTAGACGATCTCGAGGTGGCGAGGCAGCAGGCTGCCGAAGAGCGATACCGGCCAGGTCTCTAGCGCTTCGGGCAGGAGCGTGTGGTTGGTGTAGCCAATCGTCCGTCGGGTGGTCTCCCACGCGATCTCCCAAGGCAGACGATGCTCGTCCACCAGTAGTCGCATCAACTCCGCCACGGCGACCGCCGGGTGCGTGTCGTTCAATTGCACGGCCCAGCGGCGATCGAACATCTCCGGTCGACCGCCTTCTGCGCAATGTGTGCGCAGCATGTCCTGGAGCGCACACGACACGAAGAAGACCTGCTGTCTCAACCGCAGCACTTTGCCTTGCATGGTGTCGTCGTTGGGATAGAGGAGCTTACTGATCGACTCCGAGCGAATGCGCTGCTCAACCGCTCCCACGTAGTCGCCCTGATTGAAGGCGGACACGTCGAACTGTTCAACCGCTTCAGCTCGCCACAGCCGTAGCGTGTTGCAGTGCGGGGTCCCATAGCCCAGCACCGGCATGTCATGCGGCACGCCGCGGACGATCTCGGCGGGTTTCCACGTGACCTGATATCGACCCCGGTCGTCGACATCCGCCTGCGTCGATCCACTGAAGCCGATCTGGACGGCGATGTCGGGCCGGGCGATCTCCCACGGATTGCCCCAGCGGAGCCAGCGGTCCGCTACCTCGACCTGCCAGCCGTGTCTCAGTTCCTGGTCGAAGATCCCGAACTCGTAGCGGATGCCGTGGCCGACGGCCGGCACGTCGAGTGTTGCCAGCGAATCCATGTAGCAGGCTGACAGACGCCCGAGACCGCCGTTGCCGAGGCCGGGCTCTTCTTCCTGCCCGAGCACTGCATACAGATCGAGGCCCAGCGACGCGAGGGCCGTCCGCATCGAGCCGACAACACCGAGGTTCATTAGGTTGGCGCCGAGCTGTGGCCCCATGAGGAACTCGGCCGAGAGATATGCCACGGCGCGCGTGGGATGCGCGGCTTGGACGTCGACCGTGGCGACGGCCCTGTGAAAGAGCCGATCTCGCACGGCCGCTGCGACGGCGAGATAGACATCGTTGAGCGATGCGGTCTCAGGCCGACGGCCAGACTGATAGAAGAGGTGCTCCCGCACTGCTCGTGCCAGAGTCTCGGCATCGAGCCCCGTGCGGAGGTCATTGGGTGTAGTCATCCGGCGCTTCCCTTCGGACGATGGCCGAGCTCAGTACGGTCGCGCAGCATCGTCACGGGGCGATGACCCGGCGCCAGATTGCGCGTCCGATCGTGAGGCCGTTGTGGTCGAGCAGGTCCAGCTGGAGTCGGGCATCCGGCAGGAACGCGAAGCGTCGGACGCGGGCGGGAGTTATCGGGGTTCGCACCACTGGATGAATGCTGACGATGCTGCGCCTGACGTCGATCATCGCGCGCCCTTCATATGTGAGATCCGGCGACATCTGCTGCCCGATGGATCCGCTTGACGTCATCAGTCCGAACCGGTCGTAGGTGAGTCGGCCGTTCGCCGCCACCGCAGAAATTCCGTCCGAGGTCACCCACTCGAAGCGCTCGAGCTGCCACTGCCCCTCGAGCGCCTGGCGGACGCCGCGGACAGATCCCGGAGTCGTGGCCACGGGAACACTGCGACAAGCGGTGACGAGCGCGAGGGCGACCACAAAGCCGGGAAGGAGGTCGAGAGAAGCCAATGTCCGCATGGTCCACGTCCTGGGTGTCGTTCGCTAGAATGTCGCGTTGAGGAACGTGAGCACGGCGTGGTGCCGGCGGTCCAATCCACCGGCGGCATGAATCGCCTGGTTGAGATAACCCATCTCGAGCCTGGTGCCGGGCGCCACGCCGATACCAACGCCGACGAACACGCGGTTCTGGTCGAACCCGGCGGCTGTGCGTTTCGTGTCGTTGAGGTGCATGCACACTTCGCCCCAGACGATGAAGGTCGGAGCACTCCGGACGAACGGCAATAAAGTCGAGGCACGAATGAACTGGCGCAGCCGCCAGGCCGTCGGCCCGGCGCCTTCGATCCATCGCTGTTCGACGCGCGAGCGACACTGGCCGGACAGGCGCCGAAATCCTCCGGCCCAGAGGTACTGCTGCCAGACCCGGTGCTCCTGCACGGTGCCGCCCGACGCGATGTACGTCGGCGTGTAGCCGTAGCCAACTCACAGGCTCGACCGAGGTGTCAAGTCCCGCCCCACCGCGGGCCGAACTAGAAGCTGATCGAGCCCATCCACGCGGTCTCGGGTCCGGCCTTGAAGCTCTGCGTACCAGCGCCAAGGTGACGCTGTGGCGCTGCGCTCTTGCGCAATCGCGGTCGACCAAGTGCGGCCGTCGGTGACCGATTGCGCCGACGCCGTAGCCGCGAAGACAGCCGACGCCAAGGCACACATCCAGATCGCCAGCCCCCACGCCGCCACTCATTGAGCCTCTGTGCTCTCCAGCCACGCTGCCAGCCGGCGCGCCGAGCCCCGGAGATTTCCGAGCATGCTTCGTCGTGACACGCAAGCCCTATTGGTGAGGTGGCAGGAACGTGACGGCGGCGTTCCCCAGGTCGTACATCGCGCCCGCGATGACGAGGGCCCCCTTGGCTTCGAGGTCGCGGAGCACCTGGCTTTCCGAGCGTACCGCCCGCATCGTCATCTCAACGTTCGTGCGTGCCACAGCGTCGACGAATGCGGCGTCCTTCGACGTTCGCGGGCCTTCGTGCCGCGTGGCCTTGACGGCCGGCTCGATGCGCGCCAGCAGGCCGGTAAGGCTGCCAAGCTTCACGCCGTCGATCGCGCCCGCCACCGCTCCGCAAGCCGTGTGACCGAGCACCAGGATGACCTTGGCGCCAGCGACGCTGCAGGCGAACTCCAAGCCGCCGACGACGTCACTGTTCGCGACGTTTCCGGCCATGCGGGTGTTGAAGACGTCGCCGATCCCGAGGTCCATCACCAGTTCAGCCGGCGCGCGCGAGTCAATGCAGCTCAGGATGACGGCGGCAGGGAACTGGCTTTTTGCGCGATCCTGCTGCTCTCGCAGAAAGTCACGATTCACCCGCACGCCCATCCGGAATCGCTCGTTGCCGCGCTTCATGAGCTCAATGATCTGCGTCGGGGACAGCGCATCGCGCTCGGTCTTGGGCATCGCGAATGCGGTCCTTACGGCACCGCCCGCACCAACGGCCATCGCCCCCACGATCGACCGTGTGAGAAAGCGTCGTCGCTCGCTGTCCATCTCTCGCTCCTTGCGCCGGTAGTCGTCTGCCACAAAGGCCTTCGTTCTGCGCTCTGGCACGGTAGCGATCGAAGCGGGCAGGCGGAAATTGATAATTTCGATGCGCGAGATAGAGCTCTGGCCAACCACGTGCGCGTGGTACGCTCATGCGTATGGCGTTTCTGAACTACCACCACCTGCGCTACTTCTGGGCCACCGTGAAGGAAGGCGGCGTGACGAGGGCGTCTCGCAGACTCAACGTCACGCAGCCGACGATCAGCAGTCAGATTCCAGAACTCGAGAACGTGTTCGATCGGCCGCTGCTGGATCGCCAGTCCCAGAAACTGGTGCTCACCGAGGCCGGTCAGATCTGCTACCGCTACGCGGAGAAGATCTTCGAAATGGGCCACGACCTCGTCCTCGAGCTGCAGGGCCAGCCGCCGAGCCGGCCCGTCGATTTCACCGTCGGGCTCGCGAACAGCATGCCAAAGATGATGGTCCATCGGCTCCTGCAACCGGCGTTGGGGCTTCCAGACGTGGGTCGCGTACGGTGCTACGAAGACCGACTGGAGCACCTCATTGACGAGCTCGCCAGCCACCATCTTGATCTCGTCATTGCCGACGCGCCTGAGCCACCGAACCGGAAGCACAAGGTTTACAGCCGTCTGCTCGGCGAGTCGAGCGTGTTGTTCTTCGGCACAGAGCGGCTCGCGTCGGGTTATCGACGCGGCTTCCCACGATCGCTCGATGGCGCGCCCATGCTTCTGCCGACGCACAATACCGCACTTCGCCGCGCGCTTGACCGGTGGTTTTCTGAGCAGAGCATCGTGCCCAACGTCGTCGCAGAGTTCGAAGACCCAGCGCTGATGAAGGTGTTCGGTGAAGCCAGCGCCGGGATCTTCCCCGCGCTGGCCGCCGTGGAGGCCGACGTGCGTCGCATGTGTGACGTGCGCGCGCTCGGCACTGCGCAAGGCGTCGTCGAACGTTTCTACGCGATGTCTACCGAGCGCCGTTTGAAGCATCCCGCTGTGGCCGCGGTGTCAGAAGGCGCAAAGTACCGCTTGGTCAGCTGAGCCTGGTTGTCGGAATAGCGCCGGCTCGCCTGTCTCCTCGATAGCGCTCTCGCGACGCTCACGCGCGTCGCGCAGGTACAACGTGGTGGTCGTAGTGTGGGTCGGACCATCACCATGCGACATCCGCGTGGTGATCCTGAAATCCACATAGGACGGCACGACATAGTCAGGGGTGGGGCCCGTCTGGGCGAACAGTGCAGGCGCCTGTCCGACAGCAAGGACGAGCTGCGGCACGGCGCACGGTCGCTTCGTCATCTTCCCCTCTCTGCACGCCACCAGCGCGGGGCGGACGGGGCGAAATGTAGCACGCCGCCGGCAGCTTGCTGGGCCAAGCGCCTGCCGCTACCCTGACAGGCTATGGACGCTCCTCGCCCCCGGACACGACGCATCAGCGCGCTGGTCGTCGCGGCACTCGTTTGTGCCCACCTCGCGATGCCGCTCGCGCAGACGACTGAAGGCCCGGCCCTGCTGGCGGCATTCAAAGCGTGGCAGACGACAGCGGCCCCCAACGCCGAGTGGTCAGCCGCTCTGGAGCAGTACAGGGCCACGCTGGTCCGCGAAGGACGCTCCCCCGCTGCGGCCGACCGAGCCATCCGCCTCATCACCGCCTACGACGAAGCCGAACTCTACGATGCCGTCTACGCGAAGGCGCCGGCGTTCAATACACAGCCGAACCAGCTGCTCGTCGAGGCGGCGCGCGGCCTCAGGCCGGGCCGCGCCCTCGACGTGGGCATGGGCATGGGACGGAACGCGCTGCATCTGGCTCGCGCTGGGTGGGACGTCACGGGTTTCGACGTCTCGTCCGTCGGCGTCCGTCATGCCGAAGCGGCCGCGCGAACCGAGAAGCTCCGCCTGAAGGCTGTCGTCGCCGCCGACGAGGAATTCGACTTTGGAACCGCGCAGTGGGACCTTATCGCCCTCATCTACACGATCGAAAAGCGGAGCATTCACCACGTCCGTCGCGCCCTGCGACCGGGCGGCGTGGTCGTCGTCGAGGCCGGGGTCAACCCCGACCTCAGGGCGGCGTTCGGCTATGCGCCTGGCGAGTTGCTGAGAATCCTCGACGGATTCGAGATCGTGCGGCACGAACAGCTCGAGGGTTCGTACGATTGGGGCCCCGAGCGCATTCAGCTGGTGCGTCTGGTCGCGCGGAAACCCCTGCGCTAGTGCTTGACAGGACACACGCTGGCGGGCGGCGTATCATGCGGCATGGGAATCGTCGCACGGTTGACCTGGCTCCCACTGCTGCTGCTTGGCGGGTGGCCCGCGGCCGCGCAGCCTGAAGACCGCCCGCTCGCGCTCGTCACGACGTACGCCGATGGTCGCGTCACCGAATCCTTGGTGTCTCCGACGGGGTTCCGTGCGTGGACACCGATGTTCCCGAAGGTCCCCGGCTGGCAAGATCCCGAGGGCGTCCTTCCGGTCACCGCCCTGAACCTTGCCGCCAGGGCGGACGGTGAGGAGCTGAGGGTAACAGTCTCCGTGCTGCGCGGTAAGTTCCGCGAAGTGCTCGAACCCGTGGCCGAAACCGTCGTCGGCGTGGGCGCGCGGGTGACGGTGAATGCCCTGCGAGACGTCGGGGTGATGCCGGTGACGCTCTCGGCCACGTGGTTCGCCGTGCCCGCGCTGCACGTGCCAAGCGCACGAAGCAACGTTGGCGGCCTGGAGGTCGAGACTGTCGAACCCGTCATCGAACCAAAGCCTGGGTATCTCGTCACGGTGCGCAATCGATCGGACGCGGCACTCGTCACCGTTGCGTACACCACATAC
>NZ_JALHPM010000218.1:0-9728 GCF_022842525.1 Luteitalea sp. | reverse complement strand
GCCCCGGCCCGCCCCGGCACGCCGGCGGCCCCCGCCCCGGCACGCCCCACGGGCCCCGAGAAGGTGGTCCCGTTCCGGCCCGGCGAGACGCTGACCTACGACGTGTCGTGGTCCGACTACCTCACCGCCGGCTCGGCCACGCTCACCGTCCGCGACAAGCGCCCCTCGTTCGGATCGACGGCCTGGTACCTCATCGCCGAGGGTCGCCCGACGACGCTGCTGTCCAAGCTGTACGCGGTCTACTACAAGGCCGACTCGCTGGTCGACGCCTACACCCTCTTCCCGCAGCGCGGCTCGGTCTTCAGCCAGGAGAACGGTCGCCAGCGGATGAAGGAGACGCGGTTCGACCAGCCGAAACGCACCGCGACGTTCCAGATGCGGACGTCGACCACGATGCAGCAGGACCAGGCCCTGCCCGGGCCGACCCACGACGGGCTGTCGGCGCTCACGGCGATGCGCACACTGGCCTTCGCGCCGGGCGCGAGCAGCAGCTTCGCCGTGTCCGATTCCGGGTACCTCTATCGGGTCACCCTCAGCGTCGCCGCGAAGGAGACCATCAAGACGGGTCTCGGGTCGGTCACCGCCTGGAAGGTCGTGCCGGCCATCCGCGACGGCAAGGGCCAGACCGTCGGCCGCGGCCTCGCCGTGTGGATCTCCGATGACACCAGACGCCTGCCACTGCGCATCCAGGCGCAGTTGCCCGTCGGCTCGTTCGTGCTGACGCTGCGCGAGGCGCGATGACGCCGCGCCGGGTGCTCGTCACGGGCGGCGCGGGCTTCGTCGGCTCGGCGCTGGCGCGGCGCGCGCGCACGGCCTGGCCCGAGTCCGACGTCACGGCCTTCGACAACCTGCGCCGGCGCGGCAGCGAGCTGAACCTGGCCCGCCTGAGGGCGGCCGGCGTGCACTTCGTGCACGGCGACATCCGATCCCCCGCCGACCTGGCGCCGCTCGGGCGCGACCTCGACCTGCTGCTCGAGTGTTCGGCCGAGCCGTCGGTGCTGGCCGGCTACGACGGCGACCCGAGCTATGTGATCGACACGAACCTGGTCGGCACGATCCATTGCCTGGAACTGGCGCGTCGCGCCGGGGCGGCGCTGGTGTTCCTGTCGACCAGCCGCGTCTACCCCATCGAGGCCCTCAACGCCATCCGGACCGAGGACGGGCCGACGCGCGTCACCATCGCCGCGGCGCAGGACCTGCCCGGTGTCTCGGCCAGCGGCATCGACGAGGACTTCCCGCTGACGGGCGTGCGGTCGATCTACGGCGCCACCAAACTCGCCAGCGAGTTGCTCATCGCCGAGTACCGCGCCGCGTTCGGGCTGCGGACGCTGATCAATCGCTGCGGCGTGATCGCGGGCCCCTGGCAGATGGGCAAGGTGGACCAGGGCGTCTTCTCGTTGTGGATGGCCCGTCACCTGAGTGGAGGCGCCCTCACGTACAACGGCTGGGGTGGCACCGGCACGCAGGTGCGCGACCTGCTGCACGTGGACGACCTCGCCGACCTGGTGCAGGTGCAGGTCGAGCGCCTCGAGGCGCTGGATGGCGCGCTGTTCAACGTCGGCGGCGGGCTCGCCTGCAGTCTGTCGCTGCGCGAGACGACCGCGCTGTGCGAGGCGATCTCGGGTCGGCGCATCGTCATCACGCCCCAGCCGGAGATGCGCGTGGCCGACGTCAAGCTCTACGTCACCGACAACCGGCGCGTGACGGCCGCGACCGGGTGGGCGCCCGGGCGTACGGCCGAGCAGATCCTGCGCGACCTGCACGACTGGATGCAGACACACGCCGACGCGCTGCGGACGGCCGGCCTGTGACGGCACGACGGCGGGAAGGTACACTCCCCCGATGGCAGTAGCGCTCATCACCGGGTCGGCCGGACTGATTGGCTCGGAAGCCGTCGATTCGTTCGTGGCGCGCGGCTACGAGGTCGTCGGCATCGACAACGACATGCGCAAGCGCTTCTTCGGCGACGAGGCCTCGACGTCGTGGCAGCGGGCCGAACTCGAGCGCCGCCACGGCACGCGCTACCGTCACGAGAACCTCGACATCAGGGACGCCGCGGCCGTGAGTCGGGTGCTGGCCCACTACGGCGCCGACATCACCGCCGTCATCCACACCGCCGCGCAGCCGTCGCACGACTGGGCCGCCCGCGAGCCGTTCACGGACTTCGGCGTCAACGCCGTCGGCACCCTCAATCTGCTCGAGGCCTGTCGCGAGCACTGCCCGGACGCCGTCTTCGTCTTCACCTCGACCAACAAGGTCTACGGCGACACGCCGAACCGGCTGCCGCTGGTCGAGCAGGAGACGCGCTGGGAGATCGACCCGACGCATCCGTTCGCGAACGGCATCGACGAGTCGATGAGCATCGATCAGTCGACCCACTCGCTGTTCGGGGCCTCGAAGGTGGCCGCCGACGTGCTGGTGCAGGAGTACGGCCGCTATTTCGGCATGCGGACGGGCGTCTTCCGCGGCGGCTGCCTGACCGGGCCACACCACTCCGGCACCATGCTGCACGGCTTTCTCGCCTACCTCATGAAGTGCACGGTGACCGGCACGCCGTATCGCGTCTTCGGCTACAAGGGCAAGCAGGTCCGCGACAACATCCACAGCGCCGACCTCGTGCGTGCCGTCCACGCCTACGTCGACGCGCCGCGCGTCGGCGAGGTCTACAACATGGGCGGCTCTCGTGTCTCGCACTGCTCGATGCTCGAGGCGATCACGCTCTGTCAGCAGATCGCGGGACGCGAACTGCCGTGGACCTACGAGGAGAAGCCCCGCATCGGCGATCACATCTGGTATGTGAGCGACATCGGCAAGTTCCGTCGCCACTACCCGGCGTGGCAGCAGCAGTTCGACGTGGCGGCGCTCCTGCAGGACATCCACGATCAGAACGTCGAGCGATGGCAGACCGCCGCCAGTCGATGAACGCCGCCGGCGGCGTCGACGTCCAGAGCATCTACGAGCGGCGCTTCGCCGACTCGCTGGCGTTCCGCCAGCAGATGTGGGACGTCCTGTGCCGCGAGTTCTTCCAGGCCCACGTCGCGCCCGAGTCCACGGTGGTCGAGATCGGCGCCGGCTACTGCGAGTTCATCAACCACATCCGGGCCGCGCGCAAGGTCGCCGTCGATCTCAACCCCGACACCCGGCGGCACGCCGGGCCCGATGTCCGCGTCATCCTCAGCTCGACCTCGCGCATCGAGGGCCTCGAGGACGGCGTGGCCGACGTCGTCTTCGCCAGCAACTTCCTCGAGCACCTGACGCGCGAGGACATCCTCGCGACCCTGCGCGAGGTGCGGCGCGTGCTCAAGCCGTCGGGACGCTTCCTCGTCCTGCAGCCCAACATCCGCTACTGCAAGGAAGACTACTGGCAGTTCTTCGACCACATCACGCCGCTCTGCGAGCGCAGCCTCACCGAGGCCCTCGAGACCACCGGCTTCGATGTCCCCTACGTGCTCGGGCGGTTCCTGCCCTTCACCACGCAGGGGCGGCTGCCCAACTCGATCCTGCTGCTGAAGCTCTACCTGAAGCTGCGCCCGGCCTGGCGCGTCTTCGGACAACAGAGCTTCTTCATCGCCACCCCCCGTGCCTGATCCGGCGCCGCTGCTGCTCTCGGTCGTGATTCCGGCCCACAACGAGGCCGACGGCATCACCCCGACCCTGCAGGCCCTCGCCACGCAGTTGCGCGAGGCGGCGATCCCGTTCGAGCTGGTGGTGGTGGACGACCACAGCACCGACGGGACCGGCGCCGTGCTGGCGGGCCTCCGTGCCGAGATCCCCGAGCTTCGTCGCGTGGAGAACCCGCGCGCCGGCGGGTTCGGCCACGCCGTGCTGGCCGGCCTCGAGGCCTTCAGCGGCGACGCGGTGTGCATCGTGATGGCCGATGCCTCCGACGATCCGCGCGACGTCGTGACCTACTACCGGACGCTGGTTCAAGGGTATGATTGCGTGTTCGGGTCGAGGTTCATCGCGGGCGGGCGGGTCGTGGACTATCCGTCGCACAAGCTGCTGATGAACCGCCTGGCCAACGCGTTCATCCGGGTGCTGTTCGGCCTGCGGCTGAACGACACGACCAACGCCTTCAAGTGTTATCGGCGGGAGGTCATCTCGGGGTGCACCCCCCTGCTGGCCAAGCACTTCAACCTGACGGTCGAACTGCCGCTGAAGGCCATCGTGCGCGGGTACTCGTACACGGTGGTGCCGATCAGCTGGTACAACCGGACGACCGGGGTGTCGAAGTTGAAGATCAAGGAGATGGGCAGCCGGTATCTGTTCATCGTGCTGTACGTCTGGCTCGAGAAGCTGTTGTCGCGCGGCGACTATCGCAAGGCGGGTCCCATGCCGACCCCACGACGTTGAGAGGACCGTTCCTGACCATGCATGTGCTCATCACCGGCGGCGCCGGCTTCATCGGTTCCCACCTCTCGGACGCCCTGCTGGCCGCAGGTCATCGCGTGCACGTCCTGGACGACCTGTCGACCGGGTCCATCACCAACATCGCGCACCTCAAGCCCAACCCGGCGTTCTCCTACACCATCGACACGGTGGACAACGAGCCGCTGCTGGCCGAACTGGTGGACCAGGCCGACGTGATCTTCCATCTGGCCGCCGCCGTCGGCGTCAAGAAGATCGTCGAGGAACCGGTCGCCACGATCGAGAACAACGTGCACGGCACCGAGGTGGTGCTGCGGCAGGCCAACAAGAAGAAGAAGCTGGTCGTCATCGCCTCGACGTCGGAGGTCTACGGCAAGAGCACCGACGTGCCGTTCAACGAGGAACAGGACCTCGTGATGGGGCCGACGCACAAGCACCGGTGGGCCTACGCCTGCAGCAAGGCCATCGACGAGTTCCTCGGCCTGGCGTACCACAAGGAGAAGCGGCTGCCGGTCATCATCGTGCGGCTGTTCAACACGGTCGGGCCGCGCCAGTCGGGCCAGTACGGCATGGTCATCCCGAACTTCGTGCGCCAGGCGCTGCTCGGCAAGCCCATCACCGTGCATGGCGACGGCACCCAGTCGCGCAGCTTCACCTACGTCGGTGACGTCGTCCGGGCCCTGATGGCCCTGGCCGCCGAGCCGAAGGCCATCGGACAGGTCTTCAACATCGGCAACGGCGAAGAGATCACCATCAACGCGCTGGCCGAGAAGATCCGCGACATGGCCGCGAGTTCGTCCGAGATCGTCCGCATCCCGTACGACCAGGCCTACGAATCGGGCTTCGAGGACATGCCGCGTCGTGTGCCGGACATCACCAAGATCCGCAACCTGGTGGGCTACGAGCCGCGCGTGGACCTCGACCAGATCCTGCGCGAAGTGATCGACTTCATGCGGGCCTGACCCTCAGGCGACGGGCAGCGGCAGGCGACTCGACGTGAAGGTCGCCAGCCCGTCGTGCAGGTGGCGATAGATCGCGTCGGCATCGCCACGACGCGCGGCCACCCCCAGGCGGCGGACCAGACGATCGAGCGCTGGCCCTCGGGGCGACGGTGATCCCTCGGTGACGCGCAGGATGTCGCCCCGTCCCGTCGCCACCACCTCGCTGTCCGGCTCCCACAACGCTTCGGTCAGCTTCTCGCCCGGCCGCAGCCCGGTGAACACGATCGGCACGGTGCCCGGCGCACGGCCCGACAGCTGCAGCAGATCCTCCGCCAGGTCGACGATCCGCACCGGCGCGCCCATGTCGAGCACATAGAGCTCGCCACCATCGTCCAGGCCCCCCGCCTGCAGCACGAGATAGACGGCCTCCGGAATGGTCATGAAGAAGCGCGACATGTCGGGATGCGTCAGCGTGATCGGCCCGCCGCGCAGAATCTGCCGCTCGAGCACCGGGACGACGCTGCCCCGACTGCCCAGGACATTGCCGAAGCGCACGGCGACGTAGCGCCGCCCGGACCGCAGCGCCGTCTCGCGCACCAGCCACTCGCCCACCCGCTTGCTGGCCCCCATCACGCTCGCCGGCGCCACGGCCTTGTCGGTCGAGACCAGCAGCAGTCGCGGCACGCCGGCCGCCTCGGCACACGCCAGCACGTTCCGGGTGCCGATCACGTTGTTGCGGACGGCCTCGGCCGGATGCAGTTCCATCAACGGCACGTGCTTGTGGGCCGCGGCGTGGAAGACGACGGTCGGGCCATGGGCCGAGAAGACCCGGGCGAGCGTGCGCCGGTCGGTGATGTCGGCGATCACCGGCACCAGGGGAGGCGCGTCCGCTTCGCCGGACACTTCGGCATGGGCCGCGTGAATGCTGTTCTCGCCGTGTCCCAGCAGGATCACGCACTCCGGCGCGGCGCGGCACACCTGACGGGCCAGCTCGCGACCGATCGACCCGCCGGCGCCGGTGATGAGCACCCGCTGCCCCCGCAGGTACGCCGGAGGCGGGTCGTCGCACGCCACCTCGGTGCGCCGCAGCAGGTCGCCGAGTTCGACCGGGCGCAACTGCGTCGGCGTGATGGGGAGGCCGAGCAGTTCGACGATCCCGGGCATGGTGCGCACCGGGAGCCCGAGCCGCCGACACGCCATGGTGATGGCGCGCAGGCGCGGCCCGGAGAGGCTCGGGATGGCGACGACCACCTCGTCGACGGCGTGCGACTGCACGATCTGTTCGAGGCTGGCCACCGGACCGACGACGGTCACCGGACCGACCGGCTGCCCGAGGCGCGCGGGGTCGTCGTCGAGGGCCGCGATCAGTTCCTCGCCACGCTGGTGGCGCACGAACTCGTCGGCGACGATGCGCGCGGTGTAGCCGGCGCCGACCAGCAGGATGCGCCGCGTGTGGCTCACTGCCAGGCCTCCAGCCAGGCTTCGAACATCAGGACGCTCCAGAGGCGCGCCTCGTGCGCGCCGCGGCCGGCCAGATGCGCCTGCCAGGTGGCCGTGACGACCTCCGGCCGCAGATAGCCCTCGGCGCGCAGCCGCGCCGGGTCGAGCAGCGCCTCGGCCCATCCGCGCAAGGGGCCTCTCAGCCAGTCGCCGAGGGGGATGGCAAAGCCCATCTTCGGCCGATCGAAGACCTGACGGGGGACGTGCCGGCCGAGGACCTGGCGCAGCAACCACTTGCCCTCGCCATCGGCGATCTTGAGCGCCTGCGGCTGGCGCCACGCCCATTCGTACACGCGGTGATCGAGCAGCGGCGCTCGCGCCTCGAGACTCGTGCCCATCGTCGCGCGATCGACCTTCACGAGGATGTCGTCGGGCAGGTAGGTCACGGTATCGAGGGCCATCAGCCGATCGAGCGTGTCGGGAAAGGCCTGCGCCATGCGGGCCTCGTCCCACGTCGCGCCCGGGTCGCGGCCGTCGATGACCACGCGCTCCGGCATCGGCCAGGTCGACACGGTCCGCAGGTAGGCCTCATCGGCCGACGAGGCCGCGAGCACCGTGGCCAGCTTGTGCAGTTTCTCGCCGGGACGCGCCTGCCGGGCACGACGTGGCAACACGGCGGACGCCGCCGCGAAGGCGCGGTCCCAGGTGGCCGGCGCGAAGGCCTGCATGCCGGCGGCGGCGCCGCGGCGCACGGCCCCGGGGAATACGGCCGCCCTGGCGAGGGTCGCGGGCAGGAACTGATAGCGGAGATAGCCGCCGAAGACCTCGTCGCCGCCATCGCCCGACAGCGCCACCGTCACGTGCTGTCGCGCCAGTTGGGCGACGAGGAAGGTGGGAATCTGCGAGGAATCGGCGAACGGCTCGTCGTACAGCGCCGGCAGCCGCGGGATGACCTCGCGCGCCTGGGCGTGCGTGACCCGGAACTCCGTGTGGTCGGTGCCGAGGATGTCGGCGACCGCGCGGGCCGCCTGCGCTTCGTCGTAGCCGGCCGCATCGAACCCGACGGTGAAGGTCCGCACGCGCCCCGACGCTTGTTGCGCCATCAGGGCCGTCACCAGGCTGGAGTCGATCCCGCCCGAGAGGAAGGCCCCGAGCGGCACGTCGGCGATCATCCGGCGCGAGACCGCGTCGCCGAGCAGGGCCTCGAGCTCCTGTGCCGCCTGCACGGGATCGGCCGCACCCGGTCGTGCCGCGATGCCCTCGCGGGCGACGTCCAGGGCACTCCAGTAGGCGTCCACGCGCGGCACGTCGTCCGGGGCGCCGAACGTCACCACGGCCCCCGGCGGCACCTTCGTGATGCCGACGTGAATCGACCGATCGCCGGGCACGTAGCCGTAGCGGACGTAGGCCGTCAGGGCGTCGCGGTCGATCGGCGCGTCCCAGGCGGGATGGGCCCGCAGCGCCTTGAGCTCGGAGCCGAACAGCAACACGCCGCCGCAGCGCCCGTAGTAGAGGGGCTTCTTGCCGAACCGATCACGGACCAGGTGCAGACGGCGCGTGTCGGCATCCCACAGGGCAATCGCGTACATGCCCCACAGGCGCGCCCACAGTCCCTCCACCCCCCAGTGCTCGGCCGCCGCGAGGATGACTTCGGTGTCCGATCCCCCGCGAAAACTCCAGCCGTCGGCCGCCAGGGCCGTCCTCAGGTCGCGGTAGTTGTAGATCTCGCCGTTGAAGACAATGGTGAAGCGGCCGGATCGGGAGGCCATGGGCTGATGCCCCGCGGGCGACAAATCGAGGATGGCCAGACGGCGGAAGCCGAGCACCGGCCCGCCCTGCCCGTCCCACCACGCACCCGCGTCATCGGGGCCGCGATGGGCGATGCACGTCGTCATCGCGGCGATGCGATCGTCGACCTGCGCGCGAGTGCCCCCGCGTCCGTCCCAGAACCCCGTGACCCCGCACACGCCCTACACGCTACCGCATGCCGCCGGTGGGGAGAAGGTCGACGCCCGTGGACTACAATTCCGACGGCACGTCCGCCGCTCCATGGCTCCTCCCCTTCCCGACACGACTGGCCGCCCCAACGTCGATCACGAGACGGTTGCCGGTTTCGGCGACGAATGGTCGCGGTTCGATCAGACCACGCTGTCAGCCGCCGAATACGACGAGTTGTTTGCTCAGTACTTCGGCATCTTCCCGTGGGAGGCTCTGCCCGCCGGCGCCGCGGGGATGGACGTCGGATGCGGCAGCGGACGCTGGGCCAGGGGGGTGGCGCCCAGAGTGGGACACCTGCACCTGGTCGACGCAAGTGCCGAGGCGCTGGCCGTCGCCAGACGCGCGCTGGCCGGACAGGGCAACTGCGCGTTCCATCTGGGATCGGCCGGCCAGTTGCCGTTCGCGACCGGCAGCCTCGATTTCGGCTACTCGCTCGGCGTGCTGCACCACGTGCCGGATACCGAGGCCGCGTTGCGCGAATGCGTCCGGTGCCTCAAGCCGGGCGCACCGTTTCTCGTCTACCTCTACTACGCCTTCGACAACCGGCCGGCCTGGTTCCGCACGGTGTGGCAGGCCAGCGACCTCGTGCGACGCACGACGTCGCGCCTGCCGATGCCCCTGCGCTACGCCGCCAGTCAGGTGATGGCGTCGACGGTGTACTGGCCGCTCGCCACCGCGGCGAGGGTCGGTCGCCGGGCGGGACTCGACACGTCGCACTGGCCGCTGCACTACTACGCCGACCGCAGCTTCTACACGATGCGCACCGATGCGCTGGATCGCTTCGGCACACGCCTCGAGCAGCGCTTCACGCGCGCGCAGGTTGGCTCGATGCTGCAGGACGCCGGGCTCGCCGACATCCGCTTCAGCGAACACATGCCGTTCTGGTGTGCGGTCGGCCGCAAGCGCGGCTGACGCCTCAGGTGAGTGGCGTGAACTGGACGCGGGACTGCACCAGGTGCACGCCCAAGATCGGAAGAGCGT
>NZ_JALHPM010000217.1:0-9815 GCF_022842525.1 Luteitalea sp. | reverse complement strand
GAGCCATCCTCGCGCTGCTCGGCTGGTCGGCGCGACCGCCTTCAGGCCCGCGGCTCCGCCTGCGGCTCGCCGTCGGGCTCGAATCCTCCCCCCGGAGCCATCCTCGCGCTGCTCGGCTGGTCGGCGCGACCGCCTTCAGGCCCGCGGCTCCGCCTGCGGCTCGCCGTCGGGCTCGAATCCTCCCCCCGGAGCCATCCTCGCGTTGCTCGGCTGGTCGGCGCGACCGCCTTCAGGCCCGCGGCTCCAGCCTGCGCGATGGGGCCGTGGACGGCTGACCGAGGGGTGGGCGCTGACGGCCAACGCCGTGCCCGCCACCCTCGACCGCGACGACGGACTCCGGCGCGCCTGTCCCAGCCCCTGGCGCCCAGCTCCCAGCATCGAGCCCCCAGCATCCAGCCCCCAGCCCCGTGGAACCCGCGGACCGCCCGCGTCCCCGTTGGCGGTGCCGTTCGGCACACGCGCATCGGGTGGGGCCCTTCGCCTCGAGCCCTGCGCCCTGCGTCCTCAGCCTGGTTGGGTGAGCCTGACGGCCTGAGCCCAGAGCCGACCACCGTCGCACGCGAACAGACTGGCCGCCACGCCGCCGCGGGCTTACTCTCTTCATGGCTGAGGCCGGCGCGCCGATGTCTCGGACGGGTCGGTCCGGACACGCGCACGGCCACGACGACAGGTGATTCCACGTGCACTTACTGATCGCAGACGATGACGAGGCCGTACGGGTGCTGCTCGAGCGCCTGCTGCAACGCCATCGCCAGTGCACGGTCAGCCATGCCGCCAACGGCATCGAGGCCGTGGCGCGACTCGATGACGAGGTCTGTGACGGCGTGGTGCTCGACCTCGACATGCCGCTGATGGGCGGCATCGAGGTGCTGCAGGCCATCCGCACCAACCCCCGCCACCGCGCGCTGCCCGTCGCGATGCTGACCGCCTCGCGCGATGCCGCGGCGGTGCGCGACATCCTCGCCCTGGGCGTGCAGGGCTACATCATCAAGCCGCTCCGTGCCGGTCCTGCCGTGGACAAGCTGCTGGCCTTCGTCGACAACCTCGCCCCAGACCTCGGCGAGGACGACCACGACCTCCGGCTGACCCTGGCCCCCGAACCGCGCCTGCTCATCGCCGACGGTGACGAAGACATGACGCAGTTCATCACCGGGCTGCTCTCGCACCGCTTCGATATCGAGGTCGCCACCAGCGGGGCGCACGCCGTGCAGCTCGCCGTGGCCCGACGCCCCGACGTGGTCGTCCTTGGACAGCGCCTCGATACGCTCACCGCCGAACGGACGCTCGACGTCCTGCGACGCCAGCCCTCGCTGACGTCAGTGCCCGTCCTGGCCCTCGGCGACACCGGCCTCGCGGCCTCGCAGGTGCTCGGACAGGTCCCCCGGACCTTCGTGGCCGACCGCTTCCTCGCGGCCTTCGACGCACTCGTGCCGCGGACCGGGGCGACGACGATGGCGAGGCAGTGGCGACAACCGCTGATCGCCGCGACGGCCCGCGTCTGCGATCAGCAGCTGGGCCTGCAGGTGGCCCCGACCGCCTCCCCGACGCGGCACGACGACGCCGGGGCGCCTGGCGTGGCGGTCCGGTTGACGGGGCCAGGGGGCGACGTGGAGATCGGGCTGCGCGTGCCGGATGGCGCCGCGACGGCCCTCGCCGAGGTGCTGGCGACGCGGCCGGCACCAGCGGCCGGCACCCATCCGCTCGAACCGCTGCTTCGAGCGATCGGACAGCAGCTGGCGACCACGCTCGCCGAACGGCGGGAGGCGGTCAACCTCGCCTCGGACCTCCGTCCCTGGGATGGCACCACGACCGACGACCAGCAGCTCATCGTGCTCGCCACGGACCGCGTGGACCTGAGCCTCGTGCTGATGATCCGGGACGTCAGCGCGCCTCGGGCGGATTGATCACGGCCTGCACGCTCGCGTCCGCAAGGTTGTCGGCCGTGACCATGATGACGCCCGTGTCCACCACCTTCGGCACCGCCTTGCCCTGCAGGTGCTCCACGAGGGTCTTCACGCTCAGGTACCCCATGTTGACGGGGTGCTGGGCGACGAAGCCGTGGATCTCGCCACGCTGCAGCGGACCGACGAAGCTGGAGCTGTAGTCGAAGCCGACGAACGTCACCACGCCGGCCTTGCCGATGTCCTGCAGGGCAAGCAGCATGCCTCCGGTCGACGACTCGTTCGGCGTGTAGATGCCGGTGACGCGATCACCGAAGCGGTTGAGCAGGTTCTCGGCGGCCCGCTTGGCCGTGTCGCGCGTCGGTCCGGCGTATTGGTCCGACGAGATCACCTCCACCGCGGGGAACTCCTCGCGCAGCGCGTCGAGGAAGCCCTGCTCGCGTTCCTCCGTGGCGGCCGACCCCTCCTGGTACCGCAGCATCAGCACGACGCCCTTGCCGCCGAGCAACTCGCCCATGCGACGGCCTGCCAGCCGTCCGCCCTTGCCGTTGTCGGTGCTCACATAGCTGATGGTGGGGTTCGGCGTGGCCAGCGCCGAGTCGAAGATCACCGTCGGAATGCCGGCAGCAAAGGCCTCCTCCACCGGGCGCCGCAGCGCACTGCTGTCGAGCGGCGACAACACGAGCCCCGCGAGGCCCTGGCTGATGAAGCCTTCGACGACCTGCACCTGCTGCTCGCGATCGTCCTCGCGGAGCGGTCCCTTCCAGATCACCTCGACCGCCGTGCCGGCGGCGGTGAACTCTGCTGCCGCCTTCTCCGCGCCGACCTTCACGCGCTTCCAGTGCTCGTGCGTGGACCCCTTGGGGACCACGCCGATCGTCAGCACGGCGGGCCTGGACGAGCCCCCGCCGCCACACCCGGCGAGCACCCCCATCATCACCATCGTCGCCGTCCACCACCCTGCGTGCTGCATCGTCGTCTGCCCCCGTTGGACGTGCTGGAGATCGTCCCATGATGGGACGCATTCGAAAGCCGGCACAGCGTGATTTCCTGCTGTAGACTGCGCTCTCCGGTGCCGGATCTTTCCTTGTGTTCTCTCGGCCGTGCTCACCCGCGCCGGGATGCCCTCCCCGAGATCCGGCACCGGTTTTTCGTGACGTTCACCCGGCCGACTCCAGCTGCCGGAGGAACGCCGATGTGCGCCGCAGGCCTTCCACCAGCACCGCTTCGTTGTTCGCGTAGCCGATGCGCACGGTGCCTTCGACCTCGAAGGCGCTGCCGGGCGTGAACAGCACCCCCGTGGTCTCGAGCAGGCGCAGGCAGAACTCCTGCGACGGCAGGTCCGGCGCATAGCGCAGCAGCGCGGTGGTCCCCGCCGCCGGCTTGACGTACGTGATGGCCGGCTCCGACGCCACCCAGCAATCGAGAATCTCCAGGTTCGCGCGCACGATGGCGCGACTGCGCGCCAGGATCGCGTCGCTGTGTTCGAGGGCGAGGGCCGCCAGCAGGTCGTCGATCATGCCCATGCTGATCGTGGTGTAGTCGCGATGCACCTCCACGGCCCGCAGCAGGTCGGTGGACGCGCAGATCCAGCCGAGGCGGAGGCCCGCCAGCGAGAACGCCTTGGACATGCTGCCGACGGCAATGCCCTTCGCGTAGAGATCGGCGATCGACGGCGGCAGCACGTCTCCCTCCTGCGAGGCCCCGCGGTAGACCTCGTCGGCCACCAGCCACGCGTCCGCCATCTCGGCCAGCCCGATCAGCCCTTCGAGGGTCTCGCCATCCAGCACGGCCCCGGTCGGGTTGTTCGGATTGGTCAGCGCGATGGCCTTCGTGGACGGCGTCAGGAGTCGTCGCAACTCGTCGAGATCCAGCCGATAGCCTGCCTCGGCCCGCAACGGCAGGCACACGACGTCGGCGCCGAGGCTTTCGGGAATCGACACGTGCTGCTGGTACGTCGGGACGATGGAGATGACCCGATCGCCGGGCTCGATCAGCGCGGCGTAGACCAGCGCATTGGCGCCGGCGGCGCCGTGGGTCAGCAGTACCTCCCCCGGCGCGCGAGACGCATAGAGCCGGGCGATCGCCGTCCGCAGTCGCGCACTGCCTTCGATGGCGCCGTAGGTCAGCTTCAGGGGCCGCACCTCGGCGAGGAACGTGTCGGTCGCCCCGGTCATCTCGAGCAGTTGCGCCACCGTGAGCGATTCGACGCAGGTCTCGGCGAGATTGAGCTCGCACCGCGTCTCGTGCGCGTTCATCCACTGTTCGACGGCGAACGGGGCAATCTGCATGGCGACACTCTAAACCAGCGCGCCTCTGCCCGGCTCCTCCGATATGCTGCGGCGGCGACATGGCGCTCGGACTCCAGCACGGCACGGTGCGTGTGGTGCCGCACGACCCCGCCTGGATCGTGGTGGCCCGGCACGCCTGCGCGGCCGTCGCCGCGGCCGGGGTGGACCTGCTGCTCGACGTGCAGCACATCGGCAGCACGGCGGTGCCGGACCTGGCGGCCAAACCGATCGTCGACCTCGCGGCCGCCCTCGTCCCCACCGCGTCGATCGCCACGCTCGTGCCGCGCCTCGCCGCGCTCGGGTACGCCTGTCGTGGCGAGCGGATCGACGCCGGCGACCATCTCTTCGTGCTCGATGCGCCGCCCGACGTTCGGCTCGTGCATCTGCACGTGGTCGGCGCCGACAGCCTCGCGTGGCAGCAGTACCTGCAGGTCCGCGATCGCCTGCGCGCCGATGCGCCAGCCAGGGCGCGCTACGAGGCCGTGAAGGTGGCCCTCGCCCGGCAGTATCCGGACGACCGGGAGGCGTACACCCGCGGCAAGGTCGATCTGGTGCGGGCCCTGCTCTCGCCCCCGTGACGGACGCTGCGGGATTTCCCACGCACCGGCGGGTGTTTCCGCGCCGCCGCGCGACCATCCGACGACGTGCCGCGGCAGCGTGCCGGACCCGGTGGGCACGATCGTTGCGAGCAAGGCCAGCGTCATGCGCACCGAAGACCAGTCCGATGTCATCGCGTTCCTCGGCGATCCCGCGACGCACGGCGGACACGACGTCGAGCGCATCGAGACCCACGGCTCCATCGTCTTCCTCGCGGGGCAGCACGCCTGGAAGCTCAAAAGGGCCGTGCGCTACGACTACATGGACTTCTCGACCGTCGAACGACGACGGCTCATGTGCGAGGGCGAACTGCGCCTGAACCGTCGCATCGCCCCGACCCTGTACCACGCCGTCGTGCCGGTCACGCGCGAAGACGACGGGCGCCTGGCGATCAGCGGGCATGGCGAGGTGGTGGACTGGCTGGTGGCGATGCAGCGCTTCGATCAGGAGGCCCTGTTCGACCGGCTGGCCTCGCGCAACGCCCTCGATCCGGGGCTGATGGCACCACTGGGACGCGCCGTCGCGCGCCTGCATGCCCAGGCGACGCCTCGACAGGACCGCGGCGGTGCCGACAACATGGCCTGGGTCATCGACGGGAACGCGTCAGGTCTGCGCGAGTTCGCCGCCGACATCGTCCAGGAGGCGGACATCCGCCGCTGGACCGACGCCGCGCGTGCGCGCCTCGCCGTCGACACACCACGACTGGAGCGGCGTCGGCGCGACGGCAGGGTCCGCTACTGCCACGGCGACCTGCATCTCCGCAATGTGGTGGTGCTGCCCGAGGGACCGACGCTGTTCGACGGCATCGAGTTCAACGAGGCCCTGTCGTGCATCGACGTGGGCTACGACCTCGCGTTCCTGCTGATGGATCTCTGGCGGCGCGACCTGCGATGGCACGCCAACGCCGTCTGGAATGCGTGGCTCGGCGAGCTGGACGACCTCGATGCCGTGCCGTTGCTGCCACTCTTCCTGTCCTGCCGCGCCGCCGTGCGCGCCAAGACCAGCGCGACGGCCGCGGCGATGCAGCCCGACGGGCCAGGACGGGTGGACCTCCGTGCGCTGACCCATGGCTACCTGGCACTCGCGCAACGCCTCCTGGCGCCTCAGCCCGCCCGCATCGTCGCCATCGGGGGGCTGTCGGGAACCGGCAAGAGCACGCTCGCGCGCAGGCTCGCGCCGCACGTCGGAGCCGTGCCGGGAGCCGTCCTGGTGCGCACCGACGAAGTGCGCAAGCGACTGTTCGGGGTGCATCCGCTGACGCATCTCGGCGCCGATGCCTACACGCCGGCGATCTCGAGCGTCGTGTACGCCACTGTCGCCCAGCGTGCCGGCGTCGTCGTCGCAGGCGGACACGGGGTGGTGGTCGACGGGGTGTGTGCGAGGCAGGAGGAACGCGACGCGATCGCGGGGATCGCCGTCGACGGCGGGGTGCCCTTCACGGGCCTGTGGCTCGAGGCGCCGGAGTCGGTCCGCCTGTCGCGAGCCGTGGAACGCGGGCCGGACGCCTCGGACGCCGATGCCACCGTCGTGCGGCGGCAGGGCGGTCTGACCACGGGCGTCATCACGTGGCATCGACTGGATGCCACGCGGACGCCCGCGCAACTGTTGGCCGACGCGCTGAAGCGGCTCTGAGCGTGGCCGCTCAGGCGCGCCAGCTGCGCGGTACCGTGCTCAACCGCCGCGCCGGGCTCCAGACCTCGCCGCACCCGTCGCATCGCCAGTAGCTGTTGGCGGTGATGGTCTTCGACGTCGCCACGATGCTCGAGGACGCACACGAGGGGCAGCGGTGCGGCTGGTCGTCCTTCTGGTCGGCCAGCGACTGTGCGCGGGGGCGGCTGAGGTGAGCGACGGGATACTCGAAGGCAGGGCTGCGCATGACACAGTCTCTCAGGCCGGATGGGCCACGTCTGTTCCAGGTTGCACACCCCGGCCGAGCAGCGCCAGGGCGTGGGCATGGGCGCGGCGGAAGTAGGGGCCGATGTCGCCGTCGGGGCGCCGCAGTTCGAGCATCACCCAGCCGTCGAAGTCGGCATCGGTCAGCGACGACGCGATCGCGGCCCAGTCGATCGTGCCCTCCCCGAGCGGCAGGTGGTCGTCGAAGCGTCCGTGGTTGTCGTTGGCGTGGACGTGGACGAGCCGGCCGGCACTGACGTCCATGAAGCGGCGCCACCACCCGGCCAGCGCCACATGGCCCGTATCGAGGCAAACCCGGAGGCGCGGCGGCGCGTGCTGCAGGATCCACGCGAACTCGTCCGGACGTCCACCCACCAGATGTGGCAGCGGTGACTCGAGCGCGAGGACCAGCCCCTCGCGGTCGCAGGCCGCAGTCAAGGGGACCAGGCTCTGCACGCAGTCGTGCAGCCGCGCCTCGATGTCGGCCGGCTCACGCAGGCGATCGCTCGGGTGGACGACGACCACATGCCCGCCGAGCGACTTCAGCGCGCGCGCCGCGACGAGGATGGCGCCAACCGTCGCGTGACGATGCTGCGGATTCGGGTCGGCGAGGTCCAGCAGTCCGCCGAAGGGGGCATGAATCGACACGGCGTGCAGGGCCGCCCTCGTCAGGCTGGAGGCCAGGGCGGTCACCTGGGATGCCTCCCAGGGGCTGAAGTGCCGTGGCGGCGTCCCCAGTTCGAGGCCGCGGGCGCCACTGTCCCGCAGGGCCTCGACGACGGCGGTGATCGGGAGATCCGTACACGCGCCGGTGGAGATGCCGATCGACCATGTCACGACAACCCGCCTTCGATGCGGCGCAGCAGTCGGTCGCGTTCGGTGCGCAGGTCGCGTGTGCAGACCACGCCCGGACACAGGCCCTTCTCCTGCGATGACACGCAGTTGAAGTCGATCAGGTGGTCGAGGCCCGTGGCGATCAGCCCGGCGAAGACCCGAACGTCGAACTCGGCCCGCGAGGCCGGATCCATGAATCGCCAGTGATCACCCCACTGGTGATCCTCGCGATAGGTGGCCGCGACGAGCGTGGCCACCTGCCGAGCCGCCCAGCCACGGGCGATCAGGCCGCGCGTGACGTGCTGCAGGTACTCCGGGCGCAGCAGCAGGTCATTGGGCTGTCGGAGGGCCAGGGTCACGCAGGGGGGCAGGGAGGTCGCCGAGAGCGCCGGCGGCGGAGTGGCGCCTGCCGGCTCGTGATGGAAGCGGCGATGGAACAGGCCGAGTGGCGATCCTTCGTAGGCGTCGCACACCTGTGCGAGCCCGCGTGTCATGTCCGGCAGCGTCGTGTCGCTCGACGGGGCCAGCGCGATGGCGGCGTCGAGGTCGCGGCCACGGGCCATCAGTTCGGCGAGCGTCTGGTCCGTGCGAGGCACGACCACCAGGAGATCGCCGCCACCGGTCCCGCGCCCGAAGATGTCCGGGCGGAACTGGTGCCAGCGGTACGTCGAGAACGGGACGCGCATGTGGCGCACGTCCAGGGGATCGCCGACGTGCGAGATGTCGATCGAGATGCACTCGCGCCCCGAGACGCCGCCACCGACGACCGTCCCGTTCAGCACCACGGGGATCGGGCTGCGACGCTCGGCGACGGCGAGGATCTCCTGGGCGAGGAACTCGGTCAGGACGCCGAGTCCGGCCGACGCCCGCGCCGTCCGCGCGGTGATGGCCGGCGCGAGCGCGTGGCCTGCGAACCAGGGAGGCGGCTCGGGCAGGAGGGCGGCCAGGCGATCCACCAGCAGGTCGTCGATCGGGACGCGCCCGACGAAGTGGTAGCCCCGCCCCGTCATCGACACCTGCGCCGGAAGGCCATAGAGCGCGAACACCCGGAGCACCGAGATGTAGGTCGGCTCGAGTTTCAGGAAGACGTCTGCAGGCGCGGTGAACGGCTCCCACGGGTGATCGACGTTCTGGTAGTCGAGATCCAGAAGGAAGACGAGACTCTCGCGGTCCCACAGCGATCGCGACACGTCCCCCTCGGCCACGACCTCGTCGATCTGCTCGGCCGGCACCTGGGCGGCACGACGCCAGAGCACGGGAGGCCGCTCGGTGCCGCGCAGCACGGCGAGGTAGCGAGCCGTCGGCGCGTCTTCCCCGCTCGCCCCACAGAACTCGCGCAGCCGGCGGCGGACGTGCACGTCGCGACGGTACGCGTCCAGCTTGTCGGCGATCCGCGGGTGTGGTGGTGCCGTCGTCAGCATGGGCCGCACCTCAGGCGGGAGCGCCGGTCAGGACCTCGACATCGGCCGAGACGGTCAACGTGGTCGAGGCGAGCATCCGGGAGACCGGCGCGGTGCGGCGCGCGTGTTGGCAGAGGGCGGTGACGACGGCTGGAGTCACACCGCTCGCCACGGTGATGCACGCCCGGACTCCGACGGCAGGGCGGGCGTCCTCCCTGACCGTCAACGCCGCGGAGGCGACGTAGCCCAGCACCGCCACGCGCGCATCGAGCGCGGCGGTCAGGAACGTCTGCATGACGCTGGCCGAGACGGCCGCCGCCAGCAGATCCTCTGGCGCCCAGGGCTCGCCGGTCCCGATGTGGAGTCGCGCGCCTGAGGGCGCGCTGCAGGTGGCCGCACCACCCGAATCCCACACGATCTCGACCATGGCCGCCTCCGCACAACTGTCGCTGCCCTGCCCCGTCCACCGACGTCGTACGCACGTTCGCTGCCATCCACGCTGTGCCGTGCAGGCCCACGTGCGCGGCTTCCGCACGCACGATCGACGGGCGGCGCGGAGTATTTCGCGGAGAGGTGCGAGATCCGCCCCAGCGGCCGCGGCGGATCTGTGCAATCGACGACAGCGTCGGCGGGCACCGGTCGTGCACGCTCGATGAGAGAGACGCCTCGCCGAGGCGTCCAGTCGTTGGGAGGGACGCCTCGCCGAGGCGTCCGCGCACGAAAGGACAGACGCATGCGCGCAGCTGACGTGATGGACACGCGGGTGGCCGTGGCTGACGCGTGCACCGGTGCCGACCAGGCCTGGGACCACATGCGCACGCACGATCTCCAGGCGCTCGTGGTCACCGAGCGCGACCGCATCCTGGGTGTGGTCACGCGCGCACGACTGGACGGCACCC
>NZ_JALHPM010000216.1:0-9953 GCF_022842525.1 Luteitalea sp. | reverse complement strand
CCGGCACGCGGCCCGGCCTCGGAGGCGTGGACCCGCGAGCGCCTGGCCCGGCGCGAGGCCGAACGCGCCCCGTGGGTCGACGCCGAGGCGATCGTCCGGCAGTTCAAGGGCGGCGACGGCATCACCCTCGATCTGCTGAACATGCTGGGTGACGTGGTCGTGGTCGGCGGCAAGGGACGCGAGGGTCGCCTGTCGATCGTCCGGCGAGTGCAGGCGCGTGGTGCCGACGCCGAGGCGCTGCTGAAGGCGCTCGAGATCGACGTCTCCGAGCACGGCAACCGGGTGGCGGTGCGATCCACGCTGCCGGTGGCACCGCGGCAGGCCCCGGCGCGTGGCCTGCGGGCACGCGTGCGGACCGACTACGAGATTGCCCTGCCGGCAGGCACGGCGCTCGAACTGAAGAACATGCAGGGCAACGTGCGGGTGAGCAACGTGGCCGGGGACGTGCGGGTGGAGGCGATGGCCGGCGACGTGGTGGCCGAGGCACTCTCGCGCGTCCGCATGTTGCGCAGCATGTCCGGCGACGTGATGCTGTCGCGCAGCGTGGTGAGTGGAGACGCCAACCTGCAGTCGGTGAGCGGCAACGTCATCGCGTCGGGGGTGAAGGCCACCTCGCTGACGATGGGGACGGTGAGCGGCAACGTCCAGGTGCGCGAGTCCTCGTCGGACCGGGCGCTGGTGCGAACCGTGAGCGGCGACATCGAGTTCGCCTCCGCCCCCCGCCGGGCAGGTCGCTACGAGCTGAAGACCCATGCCGGCGACATCTTCGTCTTCACGCCGGGGGGCGGCGGCTTCGAATTCGAGGCCAACACCTTCAAGGGGGACGTGACGAGCGACGTCCCGACCCAGCCCGGCCCGGCAGGGTCGCGGCAGGTGCGCGGCAGCAGCGGCGACGGGTCGGCGTTCTACGACCTGACGACCTTCACGGGCGACATCCGGGTGGCGAGCACGCGCCCGCCGCAGCGCTAGGTCGTCCGTGCGCGACGCCCAGACGAAGGTCCAGCTTCCGCATTCGCCCCACGCTGGGCGTATAATCGCGGGTGGATATCAGGAGGCAACGGATGACGCGTAAGAATCTGGCTGGACTGACGGGCGTGCTTGCGGCAGGCGCGTTCGCGCTGATGACGACCACGGCACCGGTTTCGGCCCAGCACAAGGCGCCGAACACGCAGCCTGCGACGGCCGCGGCAGACACCGCGGCGCTGCCCGCAGGCACGACGTCGCTCGGCACCGTGCGCATCAGCCGCGCGGTCAAGGCCAATGGTGAGGCCCTGCCAGCAGGCAGCTATCAGCTGCGCCTGACGGGCGAGGAGCCGCCGGCACCGACCGGCGCCACCAAGCCGTACGAGCGCTGGGTCGAGTTCGTGAAGGGTGGCAAGGTCGTCGGCCGTGAGGTCGTCAGCGTGGTGCCCAAGAGCGAAATCAAGAACGTCGCCAAGGGCTCCGGGCCCGCGGCAGGCAGCTCGAAGGTCGAACTGCTCAACGGCAACGATTACCTGCGTGTGTGGGTGAACCGGGGCGGGACGCACTACCTGGTGCATCTGGTCGCCGCGTAGGCAGGTTCGGCACGGTGTCCGGCCGGCTCGCAGAGCCGGCCCTCCCACCAAGGCACAGGCAAAAGGCCGTCCCCTCACAGGGACGGCCTTTTTGTCGTTCACGAGAGACACCCGCCGAGGCGCCCGTCAGAGACTCATCACGTCGAACTGCTCGTGGTGCAGATAGGCGTCCGGCCGCACCGTCACCTTCCGCCCGACCACCTGCTCCACCTCGCGGAGCACGCCACGCTCGTCGCCCTGCAGCGCTTCGGCAATCTCGGGGTTCACGCGCAGCAGCACGCCGTGGCCATCGAGGTCGTTGCCGACCTTGCGGAACTCGTTGAGGATCTCCTGGCAGACCGTGGCACTCGACTTGATCGTGCCCGTGCCCGAGCAATACGGGCACTGGTCGGTCATCAGGCGCTCGAGGCTCTGCTTGACGCGCTTGCGCGTGATGATGATGAGCCCGAAGTCCGACACCTGGATGGCCTTGCTCGGGGCGCGGTCGCGCCGCAGCTCCCCTTCCAGCGTCTGGAAGACCTTCTGCCGGTTCTTCTTGTCCTCCATGTCGATGAAGTCGAGGACGACGATGCCGCCCATGTCGCGCAGGCGGAGCTGCCGCACGATCTCCTTCACCGCCTCGAGGTTGGTCTTGAGGATGGTGTCCTCGAGGCGCCCGGTGGTCTTCTTGCCGACGTACCGCCCGGTGTTGACGTCGATCGCCACCAGCGCTTCGGTCTGGTTGATGACGATGTAGCCGCCCGACTTCAGCCAGACCTTGCTGCGGAGGGCCTTGTCGATCTCGGTGCGGACGCCGTACTCCTCGAAGATCGGGAAGTCGCGCGTGTAGAGCTTCACGCGCGGCAGCATCGCCGGCATGATGCGCTCGACGAGCGAGGTCACCCGACGGAACTCCTCCGGCGAGTCGATGCGGATGACGCTGAACTCGTCGGTCAGCAGGTCACGCAGCAGCTTCGCGACCAGGCTCTGCTCGCGGTAGATGACCGCGGGCGATCGCTGGGTCTCGGACTTGTGCTTGATCTCCTTCCACACCTGGAGGAAGTAGTCGAGGTCGCCGAGGATGTCCGCGTCGGGGCGGTTGGCGGCCGCGGTGCGGATGATGACGCCACCGTTGAAGGCGTGCAGTTCGCGGAACTGACGGACGATGCCGCGCAGGCGCGCGCGCTCTTCGCGCGACTCGATCTTCCGCGACACGCCGATGTGGTCGACGGTCGGCATGAAGACCAGGAACCGTCCCGGAATCGTCACGTGCGAGGTGATCCGGGCGCCCTTGGTGCCGATGGGCTCCTTGACGACCTGCACGAGGACGTCCTGCCCTTCCTTGAGCAGGTCCTCGATGTTGGGCTGTGCCGCGCGCTCCTGCCGCTGGCGCCGGTCGCCGTTGCGCCCGGCCGCCTGCGCCGGCGGCGTGTGGCCGTTGGCGCCCTGCGAGGCCTCGTCGTCGCCGGCGCCGTCGTCGGGAGCGTCGGACTGGCGGGCGCGTCCGTCAGCGACATCCAGCCCGCCACCATCGACGTCGCTGGCCAGCCCGGCCGCTACGTCGTCGGCGGGAGTGGACGGCTCGTCGGGGTCGTCCTCGAGTGCCTCGGCGGGCGTGATGACGTCCGAGACGTAGAGGAACCCGTCACGCTCGAGCCCGAGGTCGATGAAGGAGGACTGCATGCCAGGCAGGACCTTCGAGACACGTCCCTTGTAGACGTTCCCGACCACGCCCTGCTGGCGCTCCCGTTCCATGAAGAACTCGACGACCTGGTCGTCCTCGAGGATCGCGACCGCGGTTTCGCGGTCGGTCGCGGAGACAATCATCTCCTTGGTCATGCAGTACGCTCCCGGCGCCCGCACCGCCTGATCCGTGTGCTGGCACGCGCAGGGCGCGCGCCGACACGTGGAGCGCCGGCGACCCGGAGAGCACTCCGAGCACCCGCAGCACCATGTGCCACACGATCAGGCAGGACGTGGTCACCATCAATTCGCGAAGCGCCGCATCCTCACGTTGAGGATGAGGCCGAAACTCATGAGTGTGGCGATCATCGACGAGCCGCCATAGCTCATCAGGGGCAAGGTGAGCCCCTTGACCGGCGCCAGGCCGGCCGACATCGCGATGTTGTAAATCACCTGAAAGGCGAAACACGAGATCAGGCCTGCCACGAGGTAGGCCCCGACGCGATCCCGGGCGAGTCGTGCCGCCTCGAGCGAGCGCAGCAGCACGAACAGGTAGAGCCCCAGCGTGGCGAGCACGCCGAGGAACCCGTGCTCCTCGGCGAGCACGGAATAGACGAAGTCGTTGTGGGCGACGGGCAGGAACTTGTACTGCCCCTGCGTGCCGTTGAGGAACCCCTTGCCCGTGAGGCCGCCCGACCCCACGGTGATGCGGGCCTGGATCTGCTGGTAGCCCGCGCCGCGGGCGTCCTGCGCCGGATCCAGGAAGGTGACCACGCGCGACCGCTGGTAGTCCTGCAGCCCGTAGACCCAGGCCACCGGGGCGAGCAGCAGACACACGAGGACGGCGTAGCCGATGAGGCGCGTGCGCAAGCCGGCCGCGTACGCGATGCCGCCGAGCACCGGCAGCAGCGTGACCGCGGACCCGAGGTCCGGCTGGCGAGCGATGAGGAGGAAGGGAAGGAGGAGCACGCCCCCGGCGACGACGAGATCGCCGGTGCGCAGGGCCGAGAGCTTCTCCTGGCCGAACCAGGTGGCCAGCAGGAGCGCCAGCGCCGCCTTGGCGAACTCCGACGGCTGGAGGTTGAAGACGACGAGAGAGATCCAGCGGCGGGAGCCGCCGGCCACGACGCCGAAGAACAGGACGTAGATCAGGAGGACGGCGATGGCCCCGTAGAAGACCGGGGCGTAGCCGGAGAGGGTGCGGTAGTCGATCAGGAGGACCACGGTCATGGCCACGAGGCCGATGCCGACGGCGGACAGCTGGGTGTAGAACTCGCGGCCCACGCGGGCGCGGAGGGGGTCGAAGGTGGTGCTGTAGATCATCAGCAACCCGACGAGACACAGCAGCAGCACGGCCGCCAGCAGGCTCCAGTCGAGGTGCTTGTAGAGTCGCTGTTCGAACATCAGCCGGCCTCCGCGAATCGGGGCGTCATCGGTCGCCTCCCGTGCGGCTGGTCGGCGCGGTCGCGGTGACCGGCGTCGCCGCGCGCGACGGCGCGGCTGGGCGCGGCCCGGCGGCGACGACCGTCGGCATGGGCGCCCTCGGTGCCACCGGTGTGCCCGGGAGGGGCGCCAGCGTCGGCAGCGGGCGTCCCTCCTCCTTGGCGAACCACGTCTCCATCATGAACTTGGCAATCGGCGCGGCCGAGTAGCCGTGTTCGGCATGCTCGGCGAACACGACCCCGGCAATCGTCGGGTTCTTGGCCGGCGCGAAGAAGACGAACCAGCCGTGGTCGCGGAGATCACGCCCGCCCTTGCCAGCCCTGGCCTTGCCCTGGTTGGAGATGACCTGCGCCGTGCCGGTCTTGCCGCCGACGTCGTAGCCGACGATGCGCCCGCGACCGCCGGTGCCCGCCCCGTTGACGACCATCCAGAGCCCCTCGCGGACGACCTCGACGTTCTCGTGCGCCATGCCGAGGTCGCGCTGCCCCGCGGGGGCCGGCAGCTGCTCCCAGCCCTTGCCGTTGTCGACGGCACGCACCAGGTGCGGCACGATGCGGGTGCCGCCGTTGGCCACCGACGCCATCATCACGGCCAGCGACACCGGCGTCACCGAGACCTGGCCCTGGCCGATGGCTACGGAGATGGTCTCGCCGGCGTACCACTTCTCGCCCGTCCGCTGCTTCTTCCAGGCCGTGGACGGCATGATGCCCTGCGTCTCGTGCGGCAGGTCGATGCCGCTCATCTCGCCGAGCCCGAGTGCCGTCGCCCACTTGTGCATGCGGTCGACGCCGAGCAGGTTGCCGAGCGTGTAGAAGTACACGTTGCACGACTTCTCGAGCGCCTCGCGCATCGAGACCGAGCCGTGTCCGCCCGCCTTGTGGCACTTGAAGAAGCGCCCGTAGAACGACGCGCCGCCCCCGCAGAAGATGCGGGTGTCCGGCGTGATGACGCCTTCTTCGAGGCCGGCGACGGCCACCGCAATCTTGAACAGCGAGCCCGGCGAGTACCGGCCCTGCACGGCCCGGTTGTTGAGCGGCCGCAGGGGGTCGGTGAGCAGGCCGTTCCACTCGGCGCGGCCGATGCCTGCGGCGAACGAATTGGGATCGTAGGCCGGCAGCGACGACAGTGCCAGGACCTCGCCCGTCGACGGCGCCAGCGCGATGGCGGCCCCACGGAATCCGTAGTGCCGGAACGCCTCCTCGGCGGCGCGCTGGACGTCGGCATCGATGGTCAGCTGCAGGCGACGCCCCTCGGCGGGCTCTTCCTCGCCCAGCACGTCGATCTCTCGCCCGCGGCTGTTGACGATGACATGGCGGGCACCATCGGCGCCCATCAGGAGGGGGTTGTACGTCTGCTCGACGCCGGACTGGCCGACGACGGCGCCGCCCTGCACGTCCTTGTATTCCGGCCGCGCCAGCTGCGCGTCGGTGACTTCGCCGACATAGCCGATCAGATGTGCCGCCATCGAGGCGGGTGGATAGCGGCGCGTCGGCACCTTCTCGACGATCACGCCCGGCAGTTCGAGCCGATGGGCCGCCACGGCCGCCATCTGCGACTCGGTGACGTCGCGCAGGACGACGGTGGGACGGTACGACGGCAGGCGCTTGCTGCGCTCGAGGGCGTCGGTGATGGTCTCGACGGGCACGCCGGTCAACTGGGCGACGTCGAGCGCCGTCCGCGCCAGGTCAGCGGTCTGCTCCCGGACGATGGAGATGTTGAAGGCGAAGCGATTCTCGACGAGCACGGAGCCGCGGCGATCGAAGAGCACGCCGCGCGGCGCCGCCAGGGGCAGCGCCCGCTGGTGGTTGTTCTCCGCCATCTCGAGAAACTGCTGATGGCGGGCCACCTGGAAGTACCAGAACGCGATCGCCAGCGCGAGGAACACCGCCGCGAGGCTCCACTGGAGCACGCGCAGGCGCAGCGGCAGGTTCAGGCGATCCTCGGTGAACGGCATCGATGTGTCTGGCCGCGCGCGCTCAGCGCGCCAGCCGTCGTCCTTCCGCGCGGCGGGTGTACTGGCGTCGCCGCCACCACTCCGGCCCACGCTCGATCATGCGGGTGGCCACCACGCCCACGAAGGCGTTCAACAGGCTCTGAATCAGCAAGTGGCGCCAGGGCCGGCCCATCCCGTGTCTCTCTATCATGGCGTACAGTCCGAGGAAACACACGCCGTGCAGCCAGGTCATGGCCACGAAGACCACCGCCCGGGGGATCACGCTGCTCACGATGAACTGCGTGGCGACCACGCCAGCGACGAATCCGGCCAGGGTCTTGGCCAGCCCGGCGACGCCCAGCACGCCGCCCGACAGCGCGTCCTGGCACAGGCCCGCGACCGTGCCGCTCACCAACCCCGCCGTCGGCCCGAAGAAGATCGCGGTGCCGACCACCACCACCAGCACCAGGTCCATCGCGATGACCCGGCCGAAGAGCTGATAGCCGACCACCGTCTGCAGCATCAGGGCCCCGACGATGGCGAGCGCGGCGAAGACGAGACGCGTCATGGCACCGGGACCGCAGGCACTGGGACCGCTGGCACCGATTCGCCGCTGGCCGCCGGGGCCGGCTGGGCGCCGGTGACGAGCAGGACGGCATCGAGCGACGAGAAGTCCACGCGCGGGCGGATGGCGATCAGCCGGTACATGCCCGATCCCCGCTCCACCTTCTCCACACGGCCGATGACGTACCCGCGCGGGTAGATGCCATCGAGCCCGGAGGTCATCACGAGGTCACCGGGCGAGACGTCGGCCAGGTTGGACACGTACTCCATCCGCAGCGGCGCGTCGGCCTCGCTCCCCACGACCACCCCGCCGGCGCCATTGCGATCGACGACGGCCCCGACCCCGGCGTTGCGGTCGATGATGAGCTGCACCTTGGCCTGATGCGATGCCGGCTCGTCGATCACGCGACCGACGACCCCGAGCGGCGACAGCACGGCCATGTCGCGCCGCACGCCATCGGCCGCGCCCTTGTCGATGGTCACGGTGCGGAAGGCCGCCGCCGGATCGGCGGCGATGACGCGGGCCGCCATCGTGGCCGGCAGTTCGGTGCGCTGCAGCTGGAGCAGTTGTTCGAGCTGCTCGGCCCGACGGGCCTGCGCGTTGGCGTGCTGCAGCTCGACGCCGAGCCGGTCCAGTTGCAGCTGCAGCGCGTCGGCGCGGGCCCGGTGGCCACGCAGGGCGACGTAGTTGCTCCAGGCCCCGGTCACGCCCTGGGTGATGGACGCCGTCAGGGCCTGAACCCGCGACAGCGTGCCGAAGATCGTGGTCTCGAGCACGCTCGCGCCCTGCTGCGAGCTCACCTGCGCCGAAATCAGCAACAGGTGTCCGAGCAGCGCGGCGACCAGCAGGTAGCCGGTCCGCTTCTGGAACTCGAGGACGGGGCCGCGATCGTTGGTCAGCACAGGGTCAGCACGCAGTCGGCCTTCGGCATTCGGCCTTGGGCCTTCGGTGACGGGTCCGGCAGGTCACGAAGGGCTTTCGGTGTCTCGAAGGCCGACGGCCGACGGCCCAAGGCCGCTCAATCGATAGAGATCTTGCGGAGCAGGTTGAAGTCCGACAGCATGCGGCCGGCGCCGAGCACCACGGTGGACAGCGGGTCTTCCGCCATCGCCACCGGCAGGCCGGTCTCCTCGCGCAGCCGCTTGTCCAGGTTCTTGAGCAGCGACCCGCCGCCGGTCAGCACGATGCCGCGGTCGACGATGTCGGCCGACAGCTCCGGTGGCGTGCGCTCGAGCGCGATCCGCACGGCGTCGACGATGACGTTGACGGTCTCGGCCAGGGCGCTGCGAATCTCGCTGTCGCTGATGGTGATCGTCTTGGGCACGCCCTCGACGAGGTGGCGTCCCTTGATCTCCATCTCGCGCGGCTCCTCGAGCGGGAACGCCGAGCCGAGTTCCATCTTGATCTGCTCGGCGGTCCGCTCGCCGATCAGGAGGTTGTAGGTCTTCTTGATGTACTGGATGATCGCCTCGTCCATCTCGTTGCCGGCGACGCGCACCGCCTTGCTGTAGACGATGCCGGCCAGCGAGATGACGGCGATGTCGGTCGTGCCCCCGCCGATGTCCACGATCATGTTGCCCGACGGCTCGGTGATCGGCATCCCCGCGCCGATCGCCGCCGCCATCGCCTCCTCGACCAGGTGCACCTCGCTGGCCTTGGCTCGGTAGGCGCTGTCCTTCACCGCCCGCTTCTCCACCTGCGTGATCTCGCTCGGCACGCCGATGACGATGCGCGGGCGCACCCACACGTTGCGGTTGTGCGCCTTCTTGATGAAGTACGTGAGCATCTTCTCGGTGACCTCGAAGTCCGCGATCACCCCGTCCTTCATCGGCTTGATGGCCACGATGTTGCCGGGCGTGCGCCCGAGCATGTCCTTGGCCTCCTTGCCGACGGCCTCGATGCGGCCGTTGACCTTGTTGATGGCGACGATGGAGGGCTCGTTGACGACGATGCCCTTGCCCCGGGCGTACACGCACGTGTTGGCGGTCCCCAGGTCGATGGCGAGGTCACTCGAGAACAACGAGAACAGCGAACGCAGGCTCACTCGGTCGTACTCCCCTTCTGGGCGGCCCTGCCGAGCAGGACCGCTCTGATGCCGTTGCGGCCATGCCGCTTGACCCAGTACATCGCCTCGTCGGCGGTGCGGATCAAGTCGGCGGCCGCGTAAGTCGGACGGGTGACGGTGGCGACACCGACCGACACGGTCAGCCGCACCTGCACCCCTCGCCCCGAAAGAAACGTCTCGGCCGCGACCCGCTCCTGGATGCGGCGGGCCACACGGCTGGCATCCCGCCGGCTGGTGCCGGGCAGGACCACCACGAACTCGTCGCCGCCGTACCGCACCGGCGTATCGGTCAGCCGGACACAGGCCCGGAGCAGATGCCCCACTTCCACCAGCGTCAGGCTGCCCAGCAGGTGGCCGTGACGGTCGTTGACGCGCTTGAACGCGTCCAGATCGAGAAACACCAGGGACAGCGGGCGGCCGGTCCGCGCCAGGCGCGACAGCTCGCGTTCCACGGTGTGCTGCAGATGGCGCGCGTTGAACAACCCGGTCAGGTCGTCGATCGCCGCCAGCTGCCGGAGTCGGTCCAGGTGCTGCACCCGTTCGAGGGCCAGCCCGATGGGCTCCAGCACGTCGGGCCACAGGGCCTCCCCCGCGCCGGCCACATCCGGCGGACGCGGCGCCGGCGCCTCGTCGATGCCGACGAGCACGCCTGCCACGTCTTTTCGGCCGCGGAGCGGCCACGCGACAGCGGCGGCGTCCGGTCCGGCGCCGAGGACGGCCCGCATCGAC